>MVZN01000008.1 GCA_002069125.1 Spirochaetes bacterium ADurb.BinA120 | reverse complement strand
CCTCTCGTGCAAAAGGGCGCCCGATACGCTTTCCGTCTCGTTTGTGGGCGACATCATCATGCATATACCGGTAAAGACCTGCGCGCGCCTTAACGACCTCCCCTCCGAAAAGCCCGGCGTTTCCGCGAACAATGGCGGCTTCGATTACCTCTTCGAGCGGATTGCCCCGCGCCTGCTCGAATCCGACATGGCGCTCGGGAATATGGAGTTCCCGGTATCGGCCCCCTTCGAAAGCAGGCCATACGTCTTCAACTGCGGTCCGCAGGCGCTCGGCGCGCTGAAAAAGGCCGGGATATCGCTCGTTACGATAGCGAACAACCACATCCTGGACCAGAAAACCTCCGGCGCGCTCGAAACGCTCGGCCACCTCAAGCGCGCGGGAATCGCCTTTATAGGGGCCGGAACCTCGCAAGAGGAGGCCGAATCCGGCTTCGTCTTCGAGAGATCGGGTATTCGCGCCGGCTTTATCGCCCTGACAGGCGTCGTCAACACCGCCTTCCCCGGCGCGAACGGCTCTTTCCATCTAAATAATTTTTATAAAAAGGACCTCGTATTTAAGCAGATCGACGCCATGAAGGCCCGGGCGGACTTTGTCATAATGGCGGCGCACGCCGGCGCGGAATACGCAACCGGCCCGCTTCCGGCGGACGCCGCGCTCATGCGGGAGTACTGCGAACGCGGCGTGGACCTCATAGTCGGCCATCATCCGCATATCCTCCAGAGGATCGAGCGCTTTACCGCCGCGGACGGAAGGACATGCCACATCTTTTACAGCCTGGGGAACTTCATCTCCAACCAGTCGAGCGAGCACTCCATCGGCCGAGGCGCGCCGCTAAGCACCCGCGACTCGGCCATAGTAACGCTTTGCCTGGAACGCGCGGGCGGTTGCCTTAGCGCCCGCTACAAGCTCGTCCCGATACGAACGGTGAACCAGCCGGTCCGGCATCCCTCCGGACGCTACTACCGGAGCATTCAGCCCGTCGCGATAGCCGACGAGCTACGGGACCTCGCGACCGCCGGGAAAGTGGAGCCCGCAAAGGCCGACGCGCTCAAAGCGAGGATGGAAGTGATCCGCACGGCCCTTTTACGCGGGAATGATTACGACACGGTGCGCCTCGTCGAGGAATAGCACGCCGGAGGGCCCCATGAAAAACCGTCCCGCGATTACAGGCTCACCATGCCCTTCCGCAAATCCCATGCGTCCGCGGCGGCCGCCGGCCCTGCTCCTTCTTGCCGCGGCGACGGCGCTCTTATCCTGCGCCGCAGCGGCCTGCTCCGAGAGGGGCGAGCTTTGTCTGGTGGCCCACTTTACAAATCCGATCGACTCCGTGCGAAAAGAGGACTTGGCGGCCCTTCTCGATGGGCGGATTGCGGATTTCCGCCGGGCCGCAGGAAGCGCGCGAGCGCTAAGGCTTGTCGTCGACGAACGAATCGCCGGCGCGCTTCTAAAGGCGTATCCGCGCCTGCGGGCGGAGGTGGCGCGGCTTGACTGTGACGAGTCGCTCGCCGCGGACCGCTCCATTCTCGGCCTGTGCGACGTACGGGCCCTAAGGCCGCATTTCAAGCTGATCGCCGTGGACGGCGCCTTCCCGTGGGGACGCCGCGTGGACGACTACACGATCGACCGCGAGGCGGCCTATCCCCTGCTTCTTTCCGGCGCTATGCAATGGAAACCCAAAAGCTCCTTTACCGTCGTGCAGACCGGCGTGACGGCTATGACGCGCGCCTTTATAGCCGGGGTTTACCGCTCAGGCGATGTCCTTTATCCGGTGCGCGAAACCGCCCCCATAACGGCACAGGCCGACATTGCCCTCACCTCCAACGAGGTATCCTTTCTCGACCCGTGCACATACCCGCTAAAGGACCGCATGCGCTTCTGTTCCCCTTCCCGTTTTTTCAAAATACTCGCGCATTCGGGCTTCGACATAATCGAGCTTACCGGAAATCACAACAACGATTTCGGAAGAAGGCCTAACGCGCACACCCTTCAGCTTTTACGGGAAAATGGAATTGCCTATTACGGGGGCGGCAAAAACCGCGCCGAGGCGGAAAGGGTGCTGTACCACGCGACGGGTGATGTTAGGATTGCCTTCGTGGGATTCAACGAGGTCGGCCCGCCCGAGGCCTGGGCCACCGACAACGAAGCGGGCGCCGCGCGCCTCTCGAAGGCGCTCTTCGAGGAAAAGCTCCGCGAGGCGGCGGCCGGCGCGCAGGTCGTATTCGCCATGGTGCAGTGCGCGAACGAGAACGAGCCCGCGCCCTGGCCCTCCCAGGTGCGCCTGTTCCATCGGGCGATCGACCTGGGGGCCACCATAACGGGCTCCTCGTCGGCCCACCGCGCGATGGGCCTCGAGTTCTACAAGGGGCGTCTTATAATCTACGGACTTGGGAACTTTCTCTTCGACCAGATGCAGACGCTGCATCATCGCAGGGGCATGATGGCCCGGCACCATTTTTACGAGGGGCGCCACGTCCAGACAGAGCTCATTCCCTACATCATCCACGACTACTGCCGCCCGAGCTTGCTCCGCGGAGGGCAGGCGCGCGGACTTTTTGAGGAGGTGTTTCGCTACAGCCGCGGGCCCGTGTTCGACTGAGCGGCGCGCCTGCGGGCCACTAAAAGGTTCGACTTTTCGGGTATGAAGCCGTATCCGCACGCGAAGGGCAGCGGCCCCTTAGAGGCCCGTTTTATCTCCCTGTCCAGGTCGGGCTGGAAGCGGGCCTTGAACATCTCGAGCACCCGGTACCTTCCGTATAACGTTATATCCCATTCCTTTCGATCGAAGTGTTTAAACGGGACGGCCGTATCGTCCTGGACTATGCGGCGGCTGTTTTCCATCACAATGGAGCGCATCGTTTTAAAATTGTCATAGCCAAGCAGATACGATGCCGACTTCATGAAGCTTGTAGCGGCGCTCTTTTCGCGTAGGTATTCGACGAATTTCGGTTTGGCCTTTAGCGATGCGTCGGAGATATCCACGCTGAGGTAAATCGCGCGCTGTACGGGCGTGCCCGGGCCCTTTCGAAAGACGAACTCCACGCCGCGTATGCCGGCCCTGTTTCCCTCCGGCTCGCTTACGGGCGGCGTTACCGCCTTTATATCCAGAATCTCCCTCCCGGCGCGGGCGAGGAAGAACATCATGATTCCGGTCGTATTGCTTATGGAGCCATCGCGCAGGTCCGCCTGCATCTCGAGGGTCCGAAACAGGTTAAGGAGCAGGAGCGTTCGTAGCGCATTTCGCACTCCGGACAGGCCCTCGTACACCCTCTGGGGGGACATGGAGAGAGGAGCCGGGAGGGCGCCGGGCGACTCCAGCCCCATCATGACATATTCGCGGGCGTCGGGGAAAAACGCGACCGCGTTCAGTATATCCGGCCCGCTGAACGGATAGAAGACCGCATCGCCCTCCCCCTCGAGGTTTTCCGCGCGCCAGTCTTCGATTTTTCTCAGGTTGTTGCGCACATACCGGTCCCATGTGGCGTCTATGCGCTTGCGGTAGGCCAGGTATTCGGGGGCCGCGGCAAGGTCCGAGTAGGAGGAGCCCTCCGCAAGCGGAAGCCCCGCTATAAAGGCGGCGGTATCGTTTAAGGCGCCCGAATTGGGATAGGTCGAGCGGACCAATTTTTCGTCCGTTTCGAGGCTGTGCTCGCGGCATCCGGGCGCGGCGAAAATTAAAAGGCAAAGGATCAGTCCGGGCAATGCGTGTTTCATGAAAAACCTCTTGGTATGATTTAATATCGGCTAACGGTCGGGAGTTTGTTCCGAGATCACCATGGCGCCGGGCCCGCTTACGGCGCCCAGGCCCTCAGCGAGCGCCCGGACAAAGAGGTCGTCGTGCCCCCTGCCATCAAACAGCTTATAGCATGCAGTGACCCGCCCGCCCGCCTTCCGGCGGACCCTGCGGTCAAATCGCCGCGCAAGGGTATCCATGGAGGGGTCCTCGAGCGAGCCGGAGGCGGAGAAATAACCGAGCGGAGCGTTGTCGGATATCCCGGAAAAATCCATTTTGTAACGATTGATAAAGACTCCGTCCCCCCACCACAGGGAGGGGCTTATGGCTATAAAACGCCCAAAGAAATCGTGATGGTACATCAGCCCGTAACACACGGCGATTCCGCCGAGCGAATGCCCGGCTATAAGGCGTCCGGCCCGTTTTGCGTTCGTTCGATATGCCCGCTCGACGCGCGGCGCGAGCTCCGTACGTATAAATCTATAGAACTTCCTGACCCCGCCCCCCGTGGGAAAGCCCGGCACCCTGACCGGCGTGTAGTCCCGCTTGCGGTGGTTCGGCCCCTTCCCGTAGCCGATCCCGACTATGATGATGTCCTTTTCGGGGGATCCGTCCGGCAGTTCTTTTACGGTCTCCACGACCTCCCCGAAGTACTTGTCGCCGTCGAGAAGATACAGCACATCGTAACGCCGGTTCGATCCGCCATATCCTTCCGGCAGATGCACGTAGACGCGATACGAATGCCTCGTGTGCCGCGACACCAGGGTCCTTCCGTCCATGCCGGCTCCCGAGGCGGAGATGTCCACAACGGCAAAGGCGAGGAGCGCGGAGGCGAGGACGAGCCCGCCTTTAAAGCTGCGAGGCGATAACCATTCTCTGCACATTGGACGACCCATCGATGGAGATGAGAAGCTGAGCGTCGTTGAAGATGTTTCTTACCTCGGAGCCGTCCTCAAAAGCCCGGTGGCCGAGCGCCTCCAGGGCGAATTCGGCGAAATCGCGAAGCGTTTCGCTTGCAAAGAGCTTTGCCATTGATGCCTCCATGGTGAACTCGCGTCCCGAGTCGATGAGCGAGAGCGCGTCGGCGTACAGGAGGCGGGCGGCCTTAAGGCGCGTCGCCAGATCGGCCAGGCGAAAGGATATGCCCTGGAAGGCGATGAGCGGTTTGCCGAATTGCTCCCTCTGGCGCGCGTGCGCCGTCACTATGTCCATTAGCCTTCTTGCGGCGCCGACACAGCAGGCCGCCACGAGCGGCCGTCCCTTGTCAAGGGATTCCATCACCTGGAAGTAGGCATTCCCCTCCTCGCCAAGGAGGCTATCGCCCGGAATCGACACATCGGAAAAGCGGACACTGCCGATCACGCTTTCCTCGAAACCGAATCCGCACTCCGGCCCGAAGCGCTCCACGCCGGGAAGGGTTGTATCCACCAGAAAGGCCCCAAGGCCGGCCCGGCCCTTCTGGAAACCGGTGGTGGCGATCACTATGAAGAAATCGGCTATGGAGCTGTTAATCACGACCGACTTTTCGCCGTTTATAAGGTATCCTTTCTCCGTGGCCGAGGCCGTGCATCTTATTCCGGTGATGTCCGAGCCGGCCTCTCGCTCGGTAAGGCAGAACCCGAAGATGCCGCCCCGGGCGATCCGTTCCAGATAACCGAAGCTTCGCCCGGCCCCCGCTATTTTCAGGAGCTCCGCGCAGTGCGCAGTGGTGAGTAGCGCGGGCATCAGACCAATGGCATGATAACTAAGCTCCTCATATATGGCGCCGGCGGAGGCGTAGCCGAGCCCGGCCCCGCCGCAGGCCTCCGGCAGAAGCAGGGCGTGATATCCGGCCTTTACAAACCCGTCGTAAAGCGCCCGGGCGTGCTCCTCTTTTCCGGCGCTCTGGCCCCGCAAGCGCGCGCCAAGGGCACGCCCCGTCTCTCGCGCCCGCCGGAGGAGCGCGTCGGCCCGGTCTCCGCCTTCAATCATCGTTTTTCTGCCTCCATTCCAGAAACCCGAGAAAGGCCTCCAGGCTTCTGAGATGCTCATCGTTCAGGTTTGCCGCCCGCTCCAGCAAAGACCCCAGGATGCGCCCCTGCTCGGTCCGCGCTTCATGGGAGTCGGGCTCGAACCATTTCTCCTGAGCGATGAAATAATTGACGTTTTTTCCAAGAAGCCTGGCGACCTCCTGGATCTGCCCCAGGTACAGGCGCCTTTTGCCCAGCTCGTAATTGGACAATGCCGCCTGCGATATGCCCAGCTCCTCGGCGAGCTCGGCCTGAGTCATGCCCTTCTCCTCGCGCGCGGACTGGATCTTCTTTCCTATCTCCTTGAAACCCATCGGTTAATTTCCTTGGCCATTCCGGGTATCCTTGAACCACGCGCCTGAAAGTTCAATTAAAAATTCCCCGTGGGCCCAGCCGGACAGCCTTAAAGGGATAAGGCGATCAGGCAAGCCCGAATCCATTTATTATTTTTAGGCAACTTTTAATAATTAGGTTCTATGCCAGTAGTTACAAATCATAGGAACTTCAAAAAGCTAATTTTTAGAGGTCACCTTAACATAATAGCCTCAATATGTTTAGGCAATCTCTAATAATTAGGTTCTCCGCCCGCCTTCGGCGGGCGGAGAAACCTAAGTCCTGGTTATGCCAGTAGTTACAAATCATAGGAACTTTAATGTTAATTTTCAGAGGGTTCTATGCAAATTTATATATTTTCTTGACATATTATTACAATCTCTTATGGAATATAACAAAATGTAATATAGGGAGGCCCCAATGGCACGAGACATCATGAAGCTGTACCGTGAAAAGCGCTGTTCAGCCGAAGAGGCCATGTCCGCAATACGGCCGGGATTCTGGATAGATTACGGTTTTTTTAACGGCAAGCCCCAGCTATGCGACAGGGCGCTCGCTGCGCGCAAAGCCGATCTATCGGATGTAAGCATCCTTGCCGCCGTCACGCTGCCGCCCGTACCGGAGGTCCTCTCCTGCGATCCGAAGGGCGAGGTCTTTACCTACAACGATTTCCATTTCAGCCCCTTGAGCCGTATTTTGCAGTCTCAGACGCAAAACGTGTTCTACAATCCTATACTCTACTCGGAGTGCGAGCGCTATTACTCCGACCGCATAAACGATCCGGTAAACGTCGGAACTCCGCGGCGCAACGCCTCCATTGTACAGACCTGCCCCATGGACGAACACGGCTATTTCAATTTCGGTCTGCACAATTCATCGACATACACATCCCTCACCCATACCGATGTGGTCGTCGTCGAAACGAATTCAAACCTTCCCTGCTGCCCGGGAGGCCGAAACGAGAGAATACACATATCGCAGATAACACATGTGGTAGAGGGTAAAAACCCGCCCCTTCTTGAGATCCCGTTTCCCGAGCCAACCGAGGTGGAGCGTAAAATAGCGGGATACGTGATGGAGCACATCCGCGATGGCTGCTGCCTGCAGTTCGGTATTGGAGGCGTTCCCAACGTGGTCGGCGGTCTGCTCGTCGAATCGGACCTTAGGGACCTGGGATGCCACACCGAGATGCTCGTGGACGCCTATGTCGATCTATTCGAGGCCGGAAAGCTCACCGGCGCGCGGAAGAGCATCGACCGGGGGAAAATGGCCTTCACCTTTGCGGTGGGAGGCAGCCGGCTTTATGAATTTATGGACAACAACCCTTCGATAGCCTCGTACAACGTCGAATACATCAACCACCCGAATATCATAAGCCGGAACGACAACGTAGTATCGATCAATTCCGCGCTCCAAATCGACCTCTATTCGCAGATCAACGCCGAGAGCATGGGATTCAGCCAGATATCCGGCAACGGCGGCATGTTCGATTTCGTGCAGGGCGCCTACTGGTCCAGGGGCGGTCGAAGCCTCATCTGTCTGCCGTCGACATATTCCAAATCCGATGGAACCGTAAAATCGCGCATTGTGCCCTATTTCGATCCGGGAACGATAGTGACCATACCCCGGCAGATGGTAAACATCATCGTTACCGAATACGGCTGGGCCTCGCTGAAGGGCGACTCCACCTGGGCGCGGGCCGAAAAGCTCATCGGAATAGCCCATCCGGACTTTCGGGATGAGCTCGTTAAAAACGCGGAGAAGCAGAAGATCTGGCGCAGGAGCAACCGGATTGCCTGAATTCTCGCTATTTTTGGTTGACAGAATATTACACGTTTATAATAATTATAACAATTTGTTATAAAGCATGGAGGTAGTGCTATGTTCGATTTTCTACTGAATGATGAGCAACTGAAGCTGCGCGACGAGGCGCGCGAGTTCACCAACTGGGTTCCCAAAGAGATGATTCTCGATATGGACGCGGAGAAGATACAGTTTCCCCGCGAATATCTCAAGGAGGCCGGTCGGCGGAACCTGCTGGGAATCCGCCTGCCGAAGGCGCTGGGCGGGCGCGGGCTCGGCTGGGTGGAGGATACCATGGTGGCCGAGGAGATAGGGGTGGCCAGCTACAGCCTCGCCTGCCTGTGGGGGGTTGGCGCCGATATCGTGTGCGAGGCCATCTCGGAATACGGAATAGACGAACTTAAGCAGGAGGTGGTCGTTCCGCTTCTCAAAGGCGACGTATACGCGGCCGAATGCCTGACCGAGCCGCGCGGCGGGTCCGACTTCTTCGGGGCCGCGACGATTGCCCGCAAGGACGGCTCCGACTGGATCATCAACGGGCAAAAACGCTTTATCGTAGGGGCCGAGGGGGCCGACTGGTTTATGGTTTACGCGGTCACGAACCCCGAGTCCAAGGCGCACGAACGCCTGACCTGCTTTATGATCCCGCGGACAAAGGGAGTGGAGTCCAAATACATCTACGGCCTTATGGGCGTCCGGGGCGGCGGCGCGGGGCGAGTGATCTTTAACGATGTGCGCATCCCCGAACGCTATGCGCTGAACGGCATAAACGGCGGATTCCAGGTGTTCAAGACCAACATGATCCCCGAACGCTTCGGCACCGCGGCCATGACCATAGGCTCGGTGCGACCGGCCGTGGAGATCGCAACCCGCTATACCTCGATGCGAAAGGCCTTCGGCACGACGATAGCGAACTTCCAGGCCGTGGGCTTCCGCGTGGCCGACTCCGTGCAGAAGCTCGACGCCATGCGCGCCATGGTCTACGCCACCGCACGAGCCATCGATTCGGGCAAGGTGCGCGCGGGGCGCCTGCGGCGCATGGTCTCCGAAAGCAAGAAGTTCGTCACCGAGACATCATGGGAGATCGCGAACAACTGCATGCAGGTAATGGGGGGAATCGGTTACACCAACGTATATCCGATTGAGCGCATCCTTCGCGACATCAGACTTTCGATGATATGGGTGGGGACCAACGAGATCATGCAGCTCATCATTCAGAACGAATGGTACAAGGAGTACTTCAAGGTCCTCTCGAAGGAAAATGTCCGCGACGTGGAGCAGGACGCCCCCAACGCGGGCGATGTGGAAGAGAAGGTATACGAGTAGGTTTTTCAAGCGGCCGCGGAGCCGGGACGATCCGCGGCCGGGAAAATATACAAATGGAGGATCTCTTATGGCAAAAAATATCGTTGAACTGTTAAACAGAAACGCACGCAAGTTTCCCGGGAAGAAGGCTTTCGTCTCTGAAACTCGAACACTGACGAATGTCGAAATGACCGCGGAGGCGAACAGGGTGGCGAACTACCTTATTGAATCTGGGGTAAAAAAGGGCGACAAGGTGTCCCTCGTTACATCCAATATTCCCGAATATATCAGCGCCTATTTCGGCATTCTTAAGGCCGGCTGCGTGGCGGTGCCGATCAACTTTAAATCCCAGCCGCCGGAGATACGTTATCTGGTGGAACACAGCGATTCAGTCGCGGTTTTCTACGAGGAGCGTTTCCGGGACAACGTTGTACGAGGGACGGAAGGGCTTGCGGGGAACCTAAAAAAGATCTGTATCGGCGGCGAAGCCCCAGCCGGACATACGGCCTACTCCTCGATAATCGGCGGATTTTCCGAAAACGACCCCGGCATCGATCTCGACATGAATGACGGCTGCGAAATCATTTACACCTCCGGCACCACCGGAGACCCCAAAGGTTGTGTTCTTACCCATTGGAACGTCCTGACCTCCTGCACCATGGCCGCCATCGCTTTCGAGCTTAACATCGATACGCGAACGCTGTGCGCCATGCCGCTCTACCACTCGGCGCCGCTTAACCTCACCCTGCTCGGCACGGTCTACACGGGCGGCACTGTCATACTTATCAGGGAATACGCGCCGCAGCCTTTTTTAAGTGCGATCCAGAACGAGCGCGTCACGCACCTCTTCGCCGCTCCCATTGCGCTTCTCGTACCGCTCATGCTGCCGGACTTCGCGAGCTACAACCTTGGCTCCATGAAGCTCTGGATATACGGAGGCGGCCCGATCAGCAAGGAGAACGCCGAAATGCTTATGGCCAAATACGGCAGCGATCGATTCATGCAGGTTTACGGGCTCTCCGAGGCCGGCCCCAACGGGAGCTTCCTGAGGCCCGAGGACCAGACCCGCAAGGCGGGGAGCATCGGTTACTGCGGGTCCATCACCTGCCACATGCGCGTGATCAACGAGGACGGCTCCGATATTAAACCAGGCGAAATAGGCGAAATAACGGTGTGGTCGGAATCGAACATGAAGGAGTATTACAAGAACCCCAGGGCCACTGCCGAGACCCTGCGTAACGGATGGGTCCATACCGGAGACCTGGCGCGCGTGGACGAAGACGGTTACTACTACATCGTGGATCGCAAGAAGGACATGATCGTATCGGGCGGCGAAAACGTATACACCAAAGAGGTCGAAGATGTGCTACTTTCGAATCCGGCAGTGGCCCAGGCGGCGGTTTTCGGCATACCCCACAAGGACTGGGGCGAAACGGTTGCGGCGGCCGTTATAAAGAAGCCCGGAGCCCAGATTACCTCCGATGAGCTCAAGGAGTATATGAAGGACAAGCTGGCCAAATACAAGATCCCGAGGCTCGTTGAGTTTCGCGACTCCATGCCCGTCACCCCCACAGGGAAGATCATGAAGTTTCAGCTTAAAAAGGAGCACTCGGATAAATAGTACCGGCAGTCACCCGCCTATCGAAACGCCCCGCCATGGACGCGCATTATGCCGTGTCTATCGTGGGGCCCGCCCCTTCTTCGCGTACTTGTCTACCCGGTATATCTTCATATCGAAGGCCTGCACCCTGAAGCCGTAGATAAGGTTTTCCGGCTCGATCAGCCCCGGGTCGTATTCGTTGTATTTGGCCTCCTCGTTCTTGTGCGACTTTACCACCACGTAATCCGGCCGCAGAAGCGGAATATTATCGACATTACGCCTGTCGTCCGGGTTCGAGTAGATGGGCTTCAGTTCGCTCTCGAAGCAAAGCATGGGCGCCCAGTCGCCTATCATCACCGAACCGGAGGGAAGCGTCTCTACAAAGTCCATGGCGTCGCGGATAACGGTGGTCCGGTTGAACTGCCAGCTCAAGAGGTATATGATCTGCACCTCTATTAGCAGGAAAATCATCATCTTGGGGCTTATGTGCTTCTGTATGAAGGCGATGAAATCGTCGTAGTTCCTGGCCAGGTACAGGCAAAGAGGCAGGACCACCGCTATCAGAACGAATACGAAGGAGGCCCCCGGCCCCGAGAGCACGCCCCTGGTCAGGTTTAGGTAGAAGTCGTCGAAGATGACCTTCCTCGTCTCGTAGCTTAAAAAGAGCATCACGAGAAAGATGACGAACTGGATGACTATATAGAACATCAGGAAGAACCGCATAAGGCCACGGAGCGCGCCGCCGGAGCGCTTCCGCCCCTCCTTCAATATCCTGATCTCCCTGTCGTAGTTCGCGACAAAGCGCCCGGCGAGAAAGAGTATGGACACCTCCGAGAACAGAAAATAGCGCAGTGGGCTGTACGAGGACATGTATACGACAAGAAACGAAAATATGAACTGGAGCGTAAAGAAAACGTCTATCTGATACTGCACGAATCGATCGCGGTCGTAAGTTACATAGCGTCGGTTGCCCAAAATCTTCAGAACGGCCAATGCGCACAGCACCGCCATGAGAAAAGTGTTCGGCTGGAGATATATGATCTCCAGAAACCATATCTTTCCAAGGAGGATGAGCGGATTCCCCAAGTATCGGACCTGGAAGCCCAGGTTGGCCTGCCATGCATATAGAATGAACGATATCAGCAATATGCCGCCGATGGCCGCGAGAAACAGGTTTTTGGGGTCCAGAAAGCGGGGGTGGCGCGTCCGGTTCTTGAAATACGGAAGCGACGCGGCGAAGATGAAGGCCGCCGCCACGGAGCCTAAATATATGGCGAAAGACCCCTTGATGCGCATCCCCATCCATGCGGCTAGCGCGACAGAGAGCGTTATTACGAAAACGAAGAGCATACGGCCCGCCAGGTCCATTCGGCCGTCCCGTGTTAGAAAACAGAACATTGGGGGGAAGAGGAGCACGCACAAAAAAACCATGGGAAGCTCGTAAAGCGCGATCCTGCTGTGGAAAAGCAGTATCACGTTTATCGCCATCGCAACCCCCAGAAGAAATATCGTCCTCTTGTTGAAAAAGAACGCGAGCACCGACAGCGTGAGCACAATGATGCCGACCGATACGGCGATGTTGAAATAGCGCAGGTTGACGATTCTTATCCCGAACCTTTCGAATATTTGGAGCTGGATGGAATGGATAAGCGGCGACTCGTCCTGATGGCCGCGATAGCGGTCGTGTTCGCTCCATCTCGCGGCGCCGTATTTTAAGATGTTTCGAGCGTCGAGGGCCTTGTACCCCTCGTCGATATAGATGGCCGCGCTCCAGGAGAGGTAGTCCGGGGGGTCGCTATCGAGACTGTACAGGCGTAACGCGAGGCTCGCGACGGCGATAGAGACTATTATCAGCGCCTTGTACAGGAACGTCATTCTATTCGAAGTCATCATCCTCCGCCCGATGGCGGCACCCTGACGAACATCAGCGCGACCGCCGCGCCTTCTTTCGACGTTCCGGCGGCTCTATCCGCTGAAGACGCGCGTTGTCGATATTGAGATGGATATCGGCCCCGGCGACAGTACGGCTGTCATGGGTGGCGATGATGATCGCCATGCCGTTCTCATCCCTGAGGGTCTTAAAGAGGTTTATGATGTCCACCGTCGAGCGTTCGTCCAGGTTGCCCGTGGGCTCGTCGGCCAGTATGATCCGGGGGCTGTTGATTATGGCGCGGGCGATGGCCACGCGCTGACGCTCGCCGCCGGACAGCGTTGCGGGGTACTGGTGGAGTATTTTTTCGAGTCCCAGATATTCCACCAGGTAGTCTACCTTGTCCTTCAAGCTGCGCGACGTGGGGCTGATTATTGCCGGGTAGATTATGTTCTGGTACGAGGTCATGTCGGGCAGGAGGTTGAAGAACTGGAAGACAAAGCCTATCTCGCGGTTACGAAAGCGCGATCTCCTGAAGTCCCCCCATCGCAGGATATTCTGCCCCCTGTAGACGATCCTTCCTCTTTCGGGTTTCATTAGGCCGGAGATGATTCCAAGAAGCGTGGTCTTTCCGGCCCCGGAGCGTCCCGTAATCGCTACGATCGAAGAGGAATCCACGGCAAAGCTCACCTCGTCGAGGACTCTGCGCTTACCGAACGAGGCGCTCACGCCCTCGACCGAGAGGAGCGGCTGCTCCGTCCTCGTGCTGTCTCTTCCCGATAAAACCATTCTATTTCTGGACCGCCCTGAATAGATTCATGTTCGACGCGAATATGGCCGGGATAAACGCGGAGACCGATGACAACAGCGCCGAAAGCCCAACCGCCATAGGCAGCACCCCCGGCTCACGCCCGAGCGCAAGCCCTTTAAGCACCGGGACCCAGTGCGGTATATGGTGCTTCAGATAACCGATCGCCATAGCCCCCGTATAATATCCTACAAGCCCGAAGAGCGCTCCGATTACCCCCGCTTCGAAGACAAAGGTGAGGATGATGCGGGCCTTCGATACGCCTATCACACGCAACAGCGAGAAGGTATGGCTGCGATTGTAGACTATCGTGAGATAGGAATTGAAGATCGCGATCACCGTAAGGAAGAGGAATATCCCCATGATGACCAGCGACGAACCGTCGATGACCGCGAGCGCCTTGTTGGTCTTCGCCGCGATGTCCTGCTGCGATTCGACCTTGAGGCCCAGGGCCTGGATTTTTTTACTTATTTCGGGAAGCTCCCCTGTATTCTTCACCATAATCACAAGCTGTGCGTAGGAAAAGCCCGGCTTGATGGCGTTTGGATCGCCCGCGTGCGAGGCGGCAAATCCGGTGATGAAGTCGGAAGGCACTACCAGCCCCGTAAGCGGCAGCTCCGCGCTGAAACCGAACACACGGGCCGGCTGATCGTACTTTTTACGCTCCGGCGCGCCGCGCGCCGCGGTTTCGATGGCGAGCTCCATGGGGAACCCCCAGAGCGCCTTTTCGCCAAGCTGTGGAAGCCCCCGCGCCGCCGCCAGGTTATTGAAGACGTCCAGGACGAATTTGGGCACTATGACCGGGACCTCGGTCCCCGAGACAAACTGCCGCCAACGCTTCTCCGACTTCCGCAAAAACGCCGGGCTGATGCCGTATACCGGCATGTATTCCCGAACTGAGCGGCCGAACATCTCGAGCTTCACCTTCGCCGGATACTCCATCCTGATAATCGAATTCACCTCGCCGATACCCTGTATGGCCCGGATGCGCCGCACCCTGTCCGCCGGTATTTTCTCCGAGCGCGCCCCCATGCTGATAAGCTCGCCGGCGCCCATGGACGGCGGGGAAACCACAATCTCGTTGATATCGAGCGAGCCGAAGAGCGTTCCGCCGATATATTCCTTGATCGACTGCCTGAGGGACAGGTAGAGCACCAGGAAGGCGATGAGGAATATGATCCCGAAGCTGGACAATAGGCTTCGCAGAATATTCCTCACGATCTCCCGGAGGGAGAAATAGATATTTCGTCCTATATAAGATATAAACGCTTTCATTGTGTTTAGAACAGGGCGGCATTAAGGCTACCCAATCCCCCCGCCGTGTCAAGAAAATTACTATGCCTTCGCCGATGATTCGCCGGCGCACCGCCCATGCCGGCAAAGGCATTTTCAGGCCGTTTACCCGGCGCCCAAATACCCTCGGATGGGCGCAGGATTTCGCTTGAACTAAAGCCCCATAAGGCGTATCTTCTATAACAACCGCTCCGGGAGGTATGAGATATGAAACGACGTCCGCGCCCATTCCTTGCAATCATACTGGCCCTCTCCTGTTCCACACTGGCTGGAAACGCGCTAAGGGAGCTCCCGAGCGACCGCGAATACCCGATCGTGGTACGGCATATCGTAGACCCGCGCCTGCCGGCCCTTTCCGAGGCCGAGTTTCAGGACATGCTTGACCGCTGCCGGGAATACATCCGCGAATACCTTGGATATAACGTGAGCTTCTTTGTGCAGGCGAACCAGCCATTGCCCGACTTCAGAAAGGAGATGAAAAAGCTGGACGACCTCCCGATGATGTCCACGCTTAAGGAAAGCCTTTTAAACGTCGAAAGCGAAACGGACCGTACGCGTTTGAAGGACTATATCGACAAACTCGTGGCCGACACGGCCGAATCGACCCTGCGCCGCCACGTTCCCGATTACGGGCGTTTTGCCGGCCGAAAAGAGATCGCGGCGCACATCCACGAAGAATACGTCGAGAACCTCCGGAAGATACAGGGCATCCGCACCGCCGACGGCACGCCGCTCGGGGCGGCGCCATACGCCGATACGCTCACCTACCCCTTCTGGGACATGGCCCTGCGCCATCTGGAGGGGGCGCACTTCATCTTCACCAATACCATCATGGCGGACATGGAGCTCGACATACCGATTTACGTGGCGCTCCGCCACGGTATCACCACCGGCCTTGTCGAGGAAAATCGGCGCAACGCATTCCGCGCGGCCGGGATCATCTTTACCTATCCCTTTCTTTCCAAAGACGGCTTTTTTGTCCTTAAGCGCGGAAGGGAGATCCCTCCCGAAAAGCTTACCGACGTTATCGCGCTATACGCCACGCACGAATTCGGCCATTTTTTGAACCACTACCGCGATTACTACGACCACGAGCATTGCATAATGGTCCCTGCGCACGACCTGGACTATTACGGCTGGTATTTAGACAAAAAGGAGAAGAAGTGCGGCCTCGAGCACGAAAAGCTCAGGCAGTTTTAATTCCAATCGAAATCACAAACTAAGCGAGGAGGATAAGTACCCTGTCGAACCTCTCAATTATTTATTGATTTCAACTTTTGTTCGATGCTTTTATCCAGTTGTGAATTGACCAGCCTTATACTGCTCGTCACCAGTACAAAAAGCCAGCATGACATGCCGATGATTATTAAAATCGTCTTCATCATAACGATCTCCTTTCCGAGGCACCCGGTTCAATAAACGCCCCGCCCTAATCCCTCTTTGCAATCCGATACAATGTATGATACAGCACACGCGATACTATTTCAACAGACATCACAATAATCGCAGGAGCCGATTATGAAACACCCGTCCCGGCCTTCTTCCTCGAGTGCTCCTTTGCCCCGGCGACAAACCCAACACATCGGCTGATCTCGGTGAAGACCGGTATCCCGGCGTCCTCCGCCGCGACACGGTACTTTTCGGCTATATCCATGGCGCCTATCTGCCAGAGCACGATGGGCTTCTGGTACTTCCGCTGCAGCTTCCCGGCCTCGACGAGATAGCCGGGGCTTGCAAGCTCCCAGGCGATAGACTGGACTATGATAGAATCGACCCCCGGGTCCTTCATGACCGCCTCAATAGACTTCGCGTAAACCGGCTCGAGGCCGTTAAGCTCGACCGAGGGCCATACGTCGACAGGATGCGTGGGCTTCATCCATGGCGGAAACACCTCTTTTAGGGCGGAGATGGTTTGCTCTCCCAAATCGGCAAGCTTTACCCCGCGGTCGGACAGGAGGTCCGAGGTTACTATACCGGCCCCGCCGGAGAAGGTGATGACGGCCGTCCCTGCGTCCACGGCGCAAGGCGGCACCTTGGAGAAACCGCGCGCGAAGTCCATCAACTCGTGCACGTCGTAAACCTGCACTATTCCGGCCTGGCGAAAGGCCCCCTCGTAGACCGCCGCCACGCCCGACAGGCTCGCCGTATGGCTCATCGCGGCCTTCGCGCCCTCCTCGCTTCGCCCGGCCTTTAGCACTATAATGGGCTTGGACGTGGAGCGAGCGAGCTCAAGAAATTTACGGCCGTCGATTATCGACTCCAGATAAAGGCCTATGACGCCGGTCTCCTCGTCGGCGATCAGGTACTCCAGCAGTTCAGTCTCATCCACATCGCACTTGTTTCCGATGGAACACACCTTGGCGATACCCATGCCGCCGCTCTCCAGAATCATCATGAGAAAGCCCGCCGAAAGCATCCCGCTCTGGACCACCAGCGAAACGCCCCCCGGCTTCATAAGGGTCATCCATTTATCCGAGTACATGAACGAGAAGACGTTGCGGCTATGGCCGTCGAGAAGCCCCATGCAGTTCGGCCCCCACAGCCTTATCCCCAGGCTCCGCGCCAGCTCCACCGATTCCCTCTGCAAGAGCCGCCCCTCCTCGCCCACCTCCGAGAAGCCCGCGGACTCAATGATTATGGCCTTCACCCCCTTCTTTGCGCACGCCTTTATGGTGTCGGGCAGAAATTTGGCCGGGATAAAATAGATCGCAAGATCGAAATCCTCGGGTATCGATTCGACGTTCGGATAGCACCTGGTCCCCTGTATTTCTTCGTACCTCGGATTGACGGGATACACGCGCCCCTTGTAGCCGGCCAGCGTATTTCGCAGAATATGATAGCCGCCCTTTGCCGGGTTGTCCGTCGCGCCGATGATGGCGACGCCGTTAGGATGGAAAAAATGGTCGATCATGGTGTCCTCCGCGGAATTCTTTCCGCCCTGTCGTATTGTTTTGTCACTCGATAGAGACGAACCAGGGCCTTTCGGGCCTCGGGGCGTATAGGGTCTATCGCATAGGCCTTTTCGATCGCGGCGAGCGCCTCGACCGTTCTGCCGTTTTTCTCACGGGCCAGACCAAGGTAGTACAGCGTGTCGTAATCCTGTTTCCCGGCGCTCAACGCTCCTGCAAGGCGCCGCTCCGCCTCAGCGTATTTTTTGACATGATAAAGCGAAACGCCGTGAATATATTGAAGATACGGGTCGCCCATGGTCCCGTGGCTGGAGATGATGTCGTCGAGGTCCGCGTACTCCCCTTCCTTGAACAATATTTCGATGGCACTGGCAACCGAAAGAAGGGCCTCGTTCTTTCTCAACGAGGATATAACCATGTGCGCCCCCTCCGATTCGCGGCCGGTTTTAATCATCGCGAACCCTTTCAGGCGGCGCAGGTCGGAATTGTCCGGGTAGAGGACCCTCATGCGTCCGGTATAGGCATCGAGCTCTTCATAGCGCTCATCCCTGTAAAGCGAGCGCGCCCTTTCTATGGATTTTTCCCGATCTTCACCGAGGAAGCGCTGGTAATACGCGGCGAGGTACCAGTGGTACAGCCGCTGGCTGTTGTACAGGGAGCCCGCGACAACCGCCACAAGCAGGATGAATACCAGATGCCTTATTTTCATCGAATAGCCCGCCATAGAAAAGGGGGATATCCAATGATATCCCCTTATACGATTATCCATAACGTGTAGTATCGTGAAACCAGAGGCGCCCAGAGGGCAAGGCATTTTTCCGCTAAATCTGCTTTTTCACCTTATCGAGTAGTTCGTCGATCTTCACCGGTTTGGTGAGGAAATCGTTCACGCCGGGAAGAAAGCTCTGGCCTTCGTTTAGCGAGAACCTGGAATTGGTGACCTGGTTTATGGCTGTCAGCATGATTATTGGGGTGTCCTTCACGTCTCGATATTTGGACGTGGGCCGCGTACCGCGGATCTGATAGGTCATTTCGAACCCGGCGGTGTCGGTCTCCATCATAACGTCGAGAATCATGAGGTCCGGCCTTACCTCAAGAAGTCTCGCGAGGCCCTCGGCGCCGCTGTAGGCAACCGACACCTCATATCCATTCATTGTAAGCGCCTGCGAAAGGCTGGCCACCAGGTCGCTGTCGTCATCAACCAAGAGTATCTTTTTTGCCATGTCTCGCTCCAGGGTTATGGATTGCGTATTAAAGATTATGAGTTCAAGATTAAGACATTCGCCTGGCGGCAAGTCCTTTCCGGCAAACCAGGCGTCATGCCGCCGATTATCTTTAATCTTATAATCTTTAATCTATTAATCTTTAATCAACTCGTATATGACATTGCGCTCTTCCCAGGCCTTGTTCCGCTCGTACATGTCGATCGGAAACTCCATCTGCTTGAGCTCTATGGGGGCGACCTTCTTTTCGACAAGTCCAAGCGCGAGCGCCACCCCGTAGATAATCGCCTCCGGACGCGGCGGGCAGCCGGGAATGTAATAATCGATCGGCACGGCCTTGTCCGCGCCGCCCGTAACATTGTAGCAGTCGAACCAGCAGCCCCCGCCCACGGCGCACGAACCAACTCCGAAGACAAGTTTCGGGGCGGGAATCGCTTCATAGGCCTTCTTGACTATCGGAAGAGTCGGTCTCGTCACGGCGCCGGAAATGAGCATGACATCGGCGTGCCGGGGCGAGCCCACAAGCTTCATGCCGAAACGCTCGATATCGTAATAAGGGGTCAGCACGTTCAGGATCTCGATGTCGCAGCCGTTGCACGCTCCCGAGTTGCAATGATAAACCCACAGGGATCTGGGAAACGCCTTTTTGATCAGGTTGGCAAGCATGGCTATTCTCCCGCCTTTTCCGGCCTTTTGATTTTTTCGGTTTTTTCATACAGCTTCATGTCGAACTGCTCGGAGCTCACCGGCACCACCGCCCTCATCTCCAGGCTGTCGTACTTGAACCCTATCCTCGACATGCGATCGATCGCGTTGGTGATCTCGTGGTCGTAACAACGGCCGCATCGCTGACAGGTCGCCATAAAGAGCTCCATGGTCTCGTTTACGTCCTCTTTGCTGCCGGTAGCCAGCTCGTAGCTTGCCGTCATGGTGATGGCGTCCTCGGGACACACGTCGGCGCACCTTCCGCAGTAGGTGCATCGGGAGCCGTCGTAGACCATCACTCGAAGCTCCTGGCAAAGGTCCCGCACAAGTATGGTGCGCGCCGGACAGTGGGCCGCACAGCCGCCGCATCCAATGCACTTGTGATGGTCCCAGTAGGGCTGGCCCCGAAAATTCTCCGGAGCCGGGCGCGGCTCGAAAGGATATTGAAGCGTCACCACTCCGGGTTTGGCCACCATGAATACCTGTTTTATCTTACTTGTCAGCCACACGGTGTTTCTCCTTGGATTTAAGATTTAAGATTCAAGATTAAAAGATCTATTGAGCAGGAAATCACTCGTCTTGAATTCGGTCATTATGCTATCCATAATCTTCAAATCTTCCAATCTTCTAATCTTCTAATCTTTAATCTTCTAAATTCCGTACGCCGTAAGCCCCACGGCCGCGAGCGAAGCGAATATTAGCACGGCATAATACTTAACCGCCTGGTCTATGCGCAAGCGCGGGTTGGTCGAGCCGAGGAGCGAGATCAGCACGAAGACCGCCAGAATCTCGACAAGCTGGACCGCCACATCCACGATATAATAGCCGGTGTTGACCAGCGGAACGAACACCGCAGCGAAAAGCGCCGCGTAGAACATCTGCTTAATCATCATGTAATACTTGAAGAGCGCCAGCCCCGGGCCGCTGTATTCGATAAACGGGCCCTCCATAATCTCGACCTCCGCCTCGGCAATATCGAAGGGCTGCCTGGCCACAAAGGCCTGGAGCGCCATCAGAAAAACGACGAGCATGAGCACCATCGAAATGCCGTAAGCGCCGTTAAGGGAGCTCGAAAGGCTCGCGTCGATCGCAAGGCTTTTCGCCTTCAGCGCGCCTAATATAAGGGTCATGGCCAGGACCGGCTCGATCATTATCATGGTCACCATCTCGCGGCTCGCCCCTAACATGGCGTATGTGTTTTTGCTGGAGAGCGCCCCCAGAAGCACCGACACCCCGCCGAGCATGAGCAGATATATGACCGTGATGATGTCGCCGTATTGGGTCAGGTATCCCGCCCTGTAGCCGAGGGGCATTATCGACACCACCGTAATTATGGACGCCAGCGCCATCATCGGTGCGATCCTGAAGGCCCAGTTTCCGGCCGAAAGCGTCTCCTTGCCCAGAAGCTTAAGGAGATCGAGATAGGGCTGAATGAGCGGCGGCCCCTTTCGGGACTGCACCCTGGCGTAAAGCCTTCGTATGACACCCTCGAAAAACGGGGCCAGCGCCAGGAAAATCAACGCGTTGATCACGGCTGTCAGGATATCCATGGTCTTTCCTCTACCTTTTGTTCCGTGAGAGCTCTTCGAGCTCGACCTGCGAGGCGATCTTCGCCGCACCCGATCTCAGGTCCACTACCTCCATCCGGTCGGTGCACGAAAAGCATGGGTCTATGCTCCCGATGATGATCGGCACGTCGGCGAGCTGGTTGTTCAAAAGCATGAGCGGGACCCCCTGGAGATTGGGATAGGTAGGGGCGCGCACCCGCCAGCGCTCGGGGGCGTTCTTTTCGCCGGTGATGACATAGTGCACCACCTCGCCGCGCGGGGCCTCCACCGCCGCCAGGCCGTGCTTCAGCGCCGGGATGGGCGCATCGAGCTCGGTAAGAACCGGGCCGTCGTTCGGCATTTTGTCCAGGCACTGGCGTATGATCTTGATCGCCTCGAAGGTCTCGACCAGGCGAACCAGCACGGTGGCCCACACGTCGTTTGAATCGAAGACCGGAACGTCGAACTTCATCTCATCGTAGGCGGCGTACGGGTAGTCGCGGCGAACGTCGATGTCCACGTTCCGCGCCCTGGCGACCGGGCCTACCAGGCTCCAGAGCTTCGTATCATCGGTGGAGATGTAACCGACGCCCCTTGTTCGCCTGTGAATCGCCGTGTCGCCCTGTATCGCCTTCTGAACGGTCAGAAGCTCCTTTTCGATCGTCCCGATCACATTCCGTATATCGTCTTTCATTTCGTCCGTAATGTCCCGGCGCACTCCGCCGATAACGATCATCCCATAGGTCTTCCTGTTTCCGGTGATCCTCTCTCCGAGCCACATGACGGGCTCGCGAATGCGCCACGACTGCATGAAGACCGTGTCGAAACCAATGAGGTGGCCTGCGACCCCAAGCCACAATAGGTGCGAGTGTATGCGCTCGATCTCGAGCATTATGGTGCGGATGTACTCGGCCCTGCGGGAAATTTTTATGCCGCCCGCAAGCTCAACCGCCTGCGAATAGCTGGTGGCGTGGACCGAGCCGCAGATGCCGCAGATGCGCTCCGCGACGAACGGCACCTCATTGTACGTAAGCTGCGTCTGGCACAGCTTTTCGATTCCGCGGTGCGTCATAAAACCGCGGTAATCGCACCCCTTTACTGTCTCCCCATCGACGTAGATGGCGAAGTGCTCCGGCTCGTGCAGGGTGGGATGATACGGCCCGAGCGGGACTATACTGCAGCCCTCGGGGCACTCGTCGAGTTGGTAGGCGACGTCCTCCGCCGCCGGCGGCATGAGGTTCCAGGGGATGTCCTTTCGAAGGGGATGCACGCCCTCGGGCCAGTCGTCGGCAAGAACGAGCCTCTTCGGTTTGGGGTGCCCGGAAAACCTCATCCCCAACAGGTCCATATATTCCCGCTCGGACCAGCCGGCGTTTGGAATATCCGGCGTTATGGAGTCCATCTCGGGCTTCGATTCGGGCACCGACGTGCGAAGGGCCAGATAAATGCCGTCGCGGTCGAAGCCGAAGGTGTGGATCATCCCCAGCGTGCCGTCACGCGCGATATTGTCGTAGCCCACGCTTACAAGATAGCGCCCGCCCATCGCGACGATCGCGTTGGAAACATCGCGCACCTTGGCGCTTTTTATATCAACGAACATCCGCGTCGGGTTCTGCTCCTCGACCGAGACGACGGCGTCCTTAAAACCCTTCTTCAAGCCGTTTTTGATCTCTTCAATGCCTGGCATAGCGTACCTCGTTAAATAAGGATGGCCCCTTTTATTCCTTTACGTTTCCGCCGGTCCAATACAGAAGGTTTTTTAGCGCCGCGAACATGCTCTTGTCGCGGTACCTGTTTTTATCGTGCAGGTCCTGATAACCGCAGAGCCATGTCGGGACCTCGCGTTCCTTCGATCCGCCGGACTTTCTTAAAAAAGCTACGACGACGAACGCCGCCGCGAAAACCGCAAGAAGCACCGCGGGAACCGCGATCGACGAGACGGCGGAAAGCCCCGGAATTCCCACCGACACGCCCATGGCCGAGTTGAATACGTGGCCCTGCACGTTCAGGTTCCTGAAAGCCGCCGAAATGAGGGAGCCCCCGGAACCCGCGAATATGCCTATTATGGTCTGGAAGTAGAAGAAGGGGATGAGCCCCTGGAGCAGGCACAGCGCCGTAAGAAAGAGCTTGGGGATAAGCATGCCCGCGGGGACCTCCCTGACCTCCCTGCCCACCCCCCACTCGGCCCCCGCCGAGGTGAAGGTCATGCCAAAAAATTTCACATAACACGCAAGCGTCACCGCGCTCGTAAAGAGCGCCACGATGCCGAAGATGACAAGGAACAGCACCTCGCTTCCGGCAAGAAGCGAAGTGGACACAAGCGTCCATTTGCTCACGAAACCGCTGAACGGAGGGACCCCCGAGATGGACAGGGAGGCTATGCCGGCGACAAACGCGGTGACCGGCATGAGGTTTATAAGCCCGCCTAACCTGTTGAGGTCCTTGGTCCCGGTGCTGTAGAGCACGCTGCCGCTTGTAAGAAAGAGCAGCCCCTTGAACACCGCGTGATTGAGTATGTGATACACCACCCCGACGAGCGCTATGAGGCCGAGCATTTTAAGCGCGGCGCTCTCGGCGTTTACCATGAAGAGGGCGGCGCCGATTCCGAAGATGATATAGCCCACCTGCCCTATCGAGGAATAAGCCAGCAGCCGCTTCGACTGGCTCTGCTTCATGGACTGCACCGTGCCGATAAAGAGCGTGACCACGCCGAAGGAGGCGATGAGCGCGCCCCAGAAGGCCCCGCTGAAGTGAAAGGTATCGGAGTGCGGCACCATCCAGAAAAACGATCGGATGATCCCATAGACGCCGGTCTTTATCATCACCCCCGAAAGGAGCGCGCTTATGGGCGAAGGGGCGATGGAGTGCGCGTCCGGCAGCCACATCTGTCCGAACGGAAAGACCGCGGCCTTAAAGCCGAACCCCAGGAAGACGAGTCCGTAGATGAGATAGGGAAGCGCGCCCCCGGTCTCGCCGATGAGGCGGGTGACCGAGTGCACCGAATCGCCCATGGAGCTTCCCGCCGCGAGGGCGGCGATCACTATGAAGAG
Source organism: Spirochaetes bacterium ADurb.BinA120 (assembly GCA_002069125.1). Lineage (GTDB taxonomy): Bacteria > Spirochaetota > UBA4802 > UBA4802 > UBA5368 > MVZN01. The sequence goes on along the minus strand of MVZN01000008.1, from coordinate 58,944 downwards.
CCATGCAAGCTCCATGAGGACGAGGTACTTGTTGGCGGCCTTTACGATCTCTTTTTTTCGATGTTCGAAGCGCACGAGAAAATAGCTCGTAATGGTCATCGCCTGCCATGCGATGGAAAAGCCCGTAGTAAGATCGTCGACCGTAACGATGCCCGCCATGCCCAGTACGAAAATTGGATAATTGGCGTAGTAGCTCCTGAGGCCGTAATCGCCGTAATGCTCCATGTATTCTATCGAATAGAACGCGCTTACGATCGCCATGAGCGAAATTATCCCCAGGAAAAACCCTGAAAAGCCGTCCAGCAGAAAGTAGATATCCAGAGGGCCCACCGAAACGAGCCGCGACGGAAGGGACTTCACGAATATCACGCTGTAGCTGATCGAAAGGAGGATGGCGCCCGCCACCGCAACGAAGATGAAGTTGAGCCAGCCCGCCAGCTTGCGTTTTTCGGCGATAAACGGCACAACGACCGCCGAACAGAGGAGTATCGCCATCGCGAGAATCAGTTTTCCATAAAGGTCACTCATACACACGCTCCTTCGGGGTGCTGTTTAACTGCTTCGAGTAGTATGCCGCCGAGCGTATCGACGCTCCTGCGCACGGCCTCCGAGAGCCCCTCGCCGAAATCCACGGCCTCCGGCTGGATGCCGAGGAGAAAGGTCTTTTTTCCGCTTTGCCGCCAGATCGACTCGGAAAGCCTGAGCGAAAGCTTATGCGTCGAGAAATCGTTCAGCAAATCGCCTGTCTCAGAAAAGTCCCCGAACATTACGTCTCCGGGGCTTCCGCCGAAACTCACCGCGTCCACCACTATCACGGTGCCCCAGTCGCCTTCCGCGATTTCGAAAGCATGACTCTCGATGATATCCTCCGCGTTGACTAAGTGTACGCGTTCGCCCGCGCCGTCGCGCCTGAGCGTCTCGACGAGAAGCACGCCCGCGCCATCATCGCCGAGCAGGGTGTTCCCCACGCCCACGATGCAGGTCTTTCGCGAGAGTGCGCTGCGGATGTCGTCCACGATGTTCACCGCCTGTTCCTTCATGCTCTTTCCGTCCCCGGCGGGCTATATCTCCTCGCCCAGGGTCTTTATCTGCCGGTAGGTGTACACCGGCCCGTCGGTGCAGACCAGGGTCCTTCCGACCGCGCAGTGCTGGCACTTTCCCACTCCGCATTTCATGTGCCGCTCGAGTGTTGAATATATGTTTTCGTCCGAAAGGCCCCGCTTCATGAGCTCCCCTATCACCGTATTGAACATCACCGGGGGACCGCATACGAAGGCGACCGTATTGTCGATGGGGAGGTTCGCCTTGTCGAAAAGCGTATGGACGAAGCCTGTCTCGCCCGTCCAGCCCGGAGTCGAGACATCCACGGTGATGTAGGTCTCGAAGCCTTCGAAGCTCTGCCACTCTTTAAGATTTTCCTTATACATGAGGTCGTCGGGCGTACGGGCGCCGTGCAGCACCAGCACCCTGCCAAAGTCTTTCTTGTGCTGGAGCGCATGGACGATGGACGAACGAAGCGGGATGAGCCCTATGCCGCCCGCCACGTACACTAAGTTTTTCCCCTTGAACTCCTCGAAGGGAAAGCCGTTTCCAAACGGCCCTCTTATGCCCACCTTGTCGCCGGGCTTGAGGGCGTGGAGGGCGCTCGTCACCTTGCCCACGGTCCGAACCGTTATGTGAAACCGGTCGTTTTCGGGGCTGGGCGGGAGCGAAACGGCGAACTCGCCCGAACCGAAAACCGTCAGCATGATGAACTGCCCCGATTTGTACTTGAAGCCGCTCCATATCTCCCTGTTGTCGATCGAGAGGTAGAAGGTCTTGACCTCGCGGATCTCGTCCCTTATTTCCTCTATCGTGGCGACCTCGGGCACGGTGACTATCTTACCGTCCTGGATGTTCAGTACCTGGCTCATAGGATTCCCCTACCTCGTAATTTCCCTTCTGACATAGGTCACGACGTTCGGCAGGCCGATATCGCCGGGACACACCCAGGCGCAGCGCCCGCAGCCCACGCATCCCGGCCTGAGATATTTCTTCATCTGCGAATATGACAGCTTGCAGAAAAAGCGCTTGTTGCGCCGGTCCTCGACCGGTTTTCGCGGATTGTGCCCGCCCGCCATGCGCGAATATCCCTCATAGGAGCACGAATCCCAGGAGCGCAGACGGTCGGCGCAGCCCTCGCATTCCGGGTTGGTTACGTCGGCGATGTTGAAGCACGAGCAGGACGGGCACACGAAGGAGCAGGCCCCGCACTCGAAGCACTGGTCGCCGATGTATTCCCAGACCTCCTCCTTCACGAAGCCGGTGGTTACGCGGTTCATCACGCGCGAGATCCAGGCCTTTGAATCGACCGCGATGTCCTCGAAGAGAGAGATCGATTTGTCCACTATCTTCTTTTTCCTCGCCAGGTGCGAGTCGTCGGCGGCCGCAAGGCCGAGCCCGGCCGCGAATACTGCGCCCTTTTCGGAACCGGTCTCCACCAGAAACTCATCGCCTAAGTCCGTGAGGTTAAGGTCATAGCCCTCGCTTGCCGCCGGGCCGCTGTCCGTGCACACGCAGAAGCACTGCTTGAACGGCGCGACGCAGGTGTTGGTGACGATGAACATCTTTTTGCGGTGCGCGAGATAAACCTCGTCGACGAATTCCTGTCCCATAAAGAAGCGGTCCAGGCATAACATGCCCGCCAGGTCGCAGGGACGAAGCCCCACAAGGGCCTTGGGCTCGACCTTGTAATCGGGCTCGATCTTTACCGAATTTTTAGGCCTGTCATACTCGTAGGCAAGGACTCGTTCCATCTGCGGAAAAACGACCGATTTGGGCGGATTCGACGGGATGGGCGCCGAGAGGCTTATTTCGGACACATCGTCCGCCCGGTCGAAAAAGGTCTGTCCCGAGCCCTTCTCTATCATGGGGCCGTACACCTGGTGGTCCCGTGCGAGCTCCTCTGCAATTTTACCGACGTCGGATTTCTTGATAAGGAACATGGTCATACCTTCTCAATCCTTACTGGAATCGTTGCGTCTTCTCCCTGCCTTAGAACCTCGGTGTGCCCCAGCAAAAAACGCGATATCATTTCCTGTACAAAGTAGGGCGCATAGGCCGTATTGGGGCTCACGTCGTCCGAAACCCTAGCCGACACGCGCATCTCCCCGTGAGGCGATACCACTCGCACAGGCCAGCGGTCGCGCACCCCTATCTCCTTCGCGCTTTGCGGGCATATCTCGACGTAGCCTTCGGGATAATCCATCAGTGTCGCGTTATATTCGCGCATGGGGATGTGCGTCTTTTTCATGAGGTTGTTCTGGTGCCAGAAATGCTGCGCCTTGCCCACCATGAGGAGGAATGGAAACCGGTCGTCGGCCGATGGGGCCTCAAACACATCGCTCACCCCGTAAAAAGCGAGCTTTCGCCCTGCTTTGGCGAGGTCGAAGCGCCTGGTTCCGCCCGGGTTTTTATCGTCCACAGGCCACTGCAGGCCGAAACCGCCGGCAAGCTTTGCGTGCGTAACTCCGGCGTACGCAGGAGTAAGCCGGGCGATCTCGTCCATCACCTCCGATACCTTTGCGTATTTCCATGCCCTGCCGGCCTTCGCGGCTATCATCGAATACAGTTTCCATCCGGGGAGCAGCCCGTCTTCCGGTTCGATCTTTTTCGTTGAGAGCTGTATGCGCCGTTCCGCGTTCGTGAATGTGGCGTCCTCCTGTACGTAGGTGGCGATTGGAAGCACCACATGAGCGTACTCCGCAAATGGGTTCTTGAAGGCCCCTATGTATGCCACGAAGTCGAGCTTTTTGATGGCGTCGGCGTAGCGCACTATCCCCTCGTCGTGGTCAACCACGACAAGCGCCTTCAGTTCCGATGCCTGGTCCGCCAGCGATCGGTAGATCGGCTTTCCCGGTGAGGAGGGAAGTGCCGTCCCCCACTCCTTTTCGAATTTTTTAGCCGTCGCCGCGTCGGCAAGCGGCTGGAATCCGGTGAGGAGGTCCGGGGCCAGCCCCATATCGTAGCCGCCCTGAAGGTTGTTGAGCCCGGCTATCGGATTTACGCCGCAGCCCTCCTTTCCGATTTTTCCGGCCAGAAGAAAGAGATTGTAGATATACCCTATTGTGTCCTCATCGAGGCCCGAGATGCCGGAGGAGAAGAATACCATCGCCGATTTCGCCCTGGCCAGATGGCGGGCGACCGTTTTTATCTCGTCGGCCTTAAGGCCGGTCTTTTCGTATAATTCGTTTTCGGATAGCTTTCCGAAAGCCCTTCGGAACCCCTCGAAGCCTTCCGTATGCGCTTCGAGGAACGATGGGTCGTGGAGATTTTCCTCATATATGGTTTTAGCCAGGGCGAGGACGGCAAGCTTGTTTGCGCCGGGCCTCACCTGTAAAAATTTCTTCGATAGCCTGGCGATCTGGGTGCGCCGGCTGTCCATGGTCACCACCATGGCCCCCGCCCGCGCGGCCATGTGGATCTCGCTTCCTATTATGGGGTTCTGCCGGGTGATGTCTATCCCGGCTACAAGGATGAATTCCGCCCCGCATATCTCCTCGATCGAGCCGAGCATTCCAGCCATACCGGTACCCGCGTGCAGAACATTGAGGCTTGCGCGATGGCCCGATTCGCTGTCCAAGCAGATGTTGTTGGTCCCGAAGACCGAACGGGCGAGCTTCATTAGAAGATACTGCTCCTCGTTGGAGGAGCGGGGCGAGGCGAGAAAGCCGATGGATTCCGGAGGGTACTTCTTCAACGAGTCAATTAGTCGGCCCACCGCCTCGTCGCAGGACGCCTCCACGAAAGGGCCGTCGGAACGAATCAGCGGTTTTTTAATTCTATCGGGAGTATCGAGGAGTTCGTGGATGTTCCAGCCCCGAACGCAAAGACGCCCCTTGCTTACGGGATGGTTTTGGGAGGGATAGACACGCGCGATCCTGTTGTTTTCGACGCCGATGAAATGGCCGCAACCCGTGCCGCAGAAGGTGCACACGCCAGGTTTCTGATTCATACCATAACACTCCACGCATTAGAATTTCCGTTGTCGGTCGCGCACAGCGCCGCCCGCAATTACGACCCGTTCAACAAGACAGGCCCATAAGCGCCGCGGACGGCTGTACGCAAACCGACAAGACCTAAAGCAGAGCTTACGGTACCCGTGGCGGGCGGCCTTGTGATTGTTGCGCCTCACACGTCTATCACGCGACAACCGTAGACCCGGCATTGGATTAGTCAATATTATTTTAATGCTAATGCGCCGTGATTTATTATTTTTTCTTAATCATACAATATTAGGATATTTAATATATTATTTTATACATCTTATAATATATGCATATAATATAATATGATAAATATATTATCAGATATTGCAGAACACCGGCCTCCGTGTTAGTAGTCAGCGGTAAAGCACACATGGAACACGGCGCCGCGGGGCGAGCTGGCGGAGCGGAGCATTTAAATCGTTGAACTATTATGATTAAAAATATTTTTCATGGGCATATATATATCGATTATTAGGGCTTCCCGGACAGGCGATCGCGTCAATCGTATACATCAGAGCCGGGGCGCGAATATCATCCGGCCGCACGGTGTTTTTCGAATCCGGAATGCGCACGGACGGCCGTTCCGGAATATCCCAAATCTCACCTCGGAAGGAAAATAACTGGACGGCGCGGGCGGGAATGTGCTAAGTGAATCGGAGAATATCGACGGCGGTTTGCGCCGTACGAGGCACAGGAACGGGGCCGTGAAGACCAAAAGCAGGGGCATGATCGAGGCGGAGATCAGCGAGGCGCTGATCAAGTTCGAAAAGGAATACATGGGGCGCGGCCCCATCGAGACGCGCACCTATATCATCGAAGACATGGTGATCGTGAGGATGAAGGGGGTCATGACGCGCGCCGAAAGCCGGCTCACCAGTAGCGGTGAAGGCCTTGACCTGATCAAGAAGGTGCGCATCAGGCTCATCGAGGAGGCGCGAGACATGCTCTCGGCGATACTCGCGGAAATCACCGGCTGCGCCTGCCGCAGCATGCACACCGATATCAGCACCGTCACCGGCGAGAGGGTCATAGTATTTACTATGGAATGCGACCTGGAGACCAGAATTAAAACGCTTGACAAAAGCTGACCGTCAAACTAATCGTTCGCTTCGTTTTAATCGATTGGAAGATTGCGGGAAGGCCCACTTCGCCTCTTGCGACGGGAGCTCGGCGCGGAAGGCGCGGAAACCCCGGCGGAAGCCGTAAGCGGGCCGTCGCTCGATAAGCCAGTATCGTTTTAACTCCCTCGCCATTCGGGAGAAAAGCGGTAGTGGCTTTTTTGTTGTCCCGGGACGAATGCCGATCGAATGTTGAATAAGGACCATCGCGCAATGGGGCCCGATGGAATTATTACGCCGGTCGGGGATTGAACTCCATCCCCGGACAGCCGGCGGATCCAATTGATACGGGAGATCGAGAATGAGCACACCTTTACGACAGGCCGCCCTGGCCCTCCTGATACTTGTGTCATCGGCCTGTTCCACCGCCGGCGCGGGAAGCGCCTCATCCGGGCGGAAACCCATTGCCGGGAATCCCATCGAGAACGCAAAGGAGCGGAATACGGTTTTCGAGCGTCCGCTGGTTTTCAAAGAGCTCTGGGGATACCTCATGAAAGGGGAAGAGAAGGAGCTAACAGGCACGGAGCCTCTCACCGATATCTGTTATTTCGGAGTTCCCATCACCCCCAAGGGCGTATTGGCGGCCGTGCCCGCGCCGCCGGTATTACCAGGCGCCCTGCGCGCCCGTGCGCGCTTGCACATCGTCATCACGGAGCTCTCCAATCCGGCCCTCGCCCATTTCTGCCTAAACCCGTCCCTGCCCTATCGAAAACGGCTCGCCGGCGACATCGTACGAGCCGCGGAAAACTTTGACGGCGTGCAGATCGACTTCGAGAGCGTGCCGGCCGACGACGCGAAATATTTCCACGATTTTCTGGGCGAGCTTAAAAAGGGCCTTCCGGCCTCGAAAACGCTTAGCGTCGCCGTGCCCGCCCGCAGAAAATCCGTTTCGGACGCGTACGATTACCGGGCGATAGCCGGCATCGCCGACAGGGTCATCATAATGGCATACGACCAGCACTGGAGCGCCAGCGGCCCGGGACCAGTGAGCTCAGTGATATGGCTCAAAGAGATACTGGAGTTCGCGAAGACCAGGGTCTCCGGCGGGAAACTCGTAGCGGGGCTTCCGCTGTACGGAAGGGCCTGGCAGGACAGGACCCTCGCCCGGGCGCTCCGCAACCATCATATCGACGAACTGATCGAATCGAAAAAGCTAAGCCCATCCTACAATCCCGAGAAGGGCTGCCATTTCGAATACGAGGAAAAAGTAAGAGTAAGCGTTTTCTACGATGACATTGAATCGACCCGGATGAAACTTAAGCTCTGCCGCGATAAAAATATCGAGGCCGCCGCCTTCTGGCGCCTTGGGCAGGGGTCGCGTGGCCTGTGGCGGCACATCCAGGTCCCGAATGAGCGCACTTCGCCCGACACGGCCCGATCACAGGACGACAGGGAGGAACAACTATGAACACGATGCGTTTCAGAATAATGGACAACAAGGTGATCATTTACACACGGGGGAAAGTCTGCGAAACCGCTGACGAGCTTTTTTCGAGCGAGCTTTTCCATGAAATACTCGGCCGCTTCCTCGAGATGCTTCGCGAGAAGCGCTCGCCCATCCTCGATGCCGCCGGCATTGACGAGCTTCCAGACGGAGGGGCGGTTGCTCTACTCGCGGAAACGATGCGCCACCTGGCCAAGCTTCCGGCACCGGTAGTACCGAACGTCGTTAAAGGGGCCGAGGTTCTCCTGCGCGATGTTCAGAATTTCAGCAGGCTCATCGAGCAGATGTATAACTTCTGGCGCTCGCACGACCGCTTCATCGTATGCGACTCCGAGGGAGACATCCTGGACAAGAGGCCGTACCGCACCTTCAACGACACCGTCGAACGGATGACGCACCTGGTCCGCGGCGCTTACCGGGACATCGACGAAAACCTCACCTGCACTCACCCCAGGATCTACCGCCAGCTCACGGCGGGCGCGCAGGTAGCCGCCATCTCGCTTCCGCGGCCGCTCGAGCTTCCGGGCGGACTCTACGAGAAGCTTTCGCGCATAAGGGTGATCCGGCAGGTGCTCATCAATCCGCCGCTCATCCTGAACCCGCCGATCAACAAGCGCACCGGGCAGTTCATACGCGTAGAGCGCAACCCCCTTGAGGTAATCGATCCGGTCGACGACGAATGGCTGTGCTATCCGGCAAAGGTGGGGCCGCTCCTGATACTCATCTACTTCCATGCCAGGTTCTTCGAGCTGGGCTTTTCGCTCTGTAATCTCTTCGAAATGGCCTCCGATGAAGACCTTGCACGAAAGCCCGACGCACTGTACCTTTTCGGCGTGCCCGGAGACGCCATCGATACGCTGGCGGAGTTCCCCACGGTGTTCCACGAGGACAGGGAGGGCGGCATGCTGGTCGCCGCGGTACCGAATCGTGACGAGTTCGGCTACTTCGGCTATCTGAAGAAGATGGTGTTGACTCTCCACAACATACGGATGATGCAGGCGGGGCGGCTCCCGTTTCACGGCGCGTTCGTCCGTATCGTCATGGACGGAGACTCGCAGAAGAACATCCTGATCATCGGAGATACCGGGGCGGGAAAATCGGAGACCCTCGAGGCCTTCAGGACCATCGGCGGGGACGATATACGCGACATGACCATCATCGCCGACGACATGGGATCGCTGGACATCGACGACAGGGGCGACATCATCGGCTACGGGACGGAGATCGGGGCGTTCCTCCGCCTTGACGACCTGCAGCCGGGGTACGCCTTCGGTCAGATCGACCGCTCCATCATAATGAGCCCCGCGCAGGTCAACGCGCGTATCGTCATCCCCGTCACCACATGCGATATCGTCATGAAAGGGCACCGTGTCGACATGGTGCTCTACGCGAACAACTACGAGCAGGTGGATGACGACCATCCGATCATCGAGCGCTTTTCCGACGTCGACAGGGCGTTCACTATATTCCGCGAGGGGATGGTGATGAGCAAGGGGACCACGACCTCAACCGGGATCGTACACTCCTATTTCGCGAACATCTTCGGACCTCCCCAGTACCGTGAGATCCACGACCGTCTGGCCATGGTGTTCTTCAACGCCTTCTTCGGGCGCGGAGTGTTCGTCGGCCAGATGCGCACCAGGCTGGGGATAAACGGGTTCGAGATGAGGGGACCGGAGGAGGCCGCCCGCGAACTGCTCCGGCTGGTCCGCGGGGGATGCTGATCCACGCGGCTGGCGGTCAGCCCAGCGGAGCCTTGTCGATCGCGCTTCTGATGAGGTATAGGGCGTTGTGGAGATAGCTTATGCCGCCGATAAACCGCTCCTTCGTCATTCCCACGGGCAGGGAGTCGATAACATGTTGGACGGCGGCAAGCTCCTCCTCCATCATCCGGTGGCATTCGAGCGCTCGTTCGACACCGATCTCCCTCATCAGGCGTTCTATTCCGGCCTGGATCGAGGAGGCGTTGCCGAAGGCTTCCCTAAGGATGGCCCGCGGTACGGCCTCGCACCGCCTTACGAGCTTCTCGATTACACAGATGCGGACCATGCGATACCCCAGGGTGACGTCCTGACAATTCCGGTTTGAAAAGCAGTCCGGATATCGTTCGAAATAGGCGTCCCCTAAGGCTATCATGTCTTCTTTATCGAACGGAAAGTCTCCGTCGAACGCCACGACCTTCTGTCGGAAGGCCTCGATATCCATATTTTCCCTGAACAACCGCGCGATCATAGCCCCTCCCCGCTTAGACTACTCTACCCCACCCATGGAGGCCGATCAAGATAAAAGCGAAACCGAAATTGTATTGCATTTACGATTATCTTCCATAATGAGTGTCACCGGAAGCGCCGGCCGCCCGATGCCGGCCGCGGGAGGTGCTTCCGCGGCTGGGGCGTACATTTTTTGCCATTTCTAAATTTTCTTTTTACTTTTTTCAATCTTAAAACGTAGTATATGTGAGGACGTAAGACCGATGAAACGAACACTCGCACTACTCGCGGGCCTCCTGTTGCTTACGCATGCCGGGGCAGTGTCCGCGCTGACCGGGGACGAGGCCGTGGGAAAATTCCAGGCGCGCTTGAACAGCGTCGGCACGATGAGCGGAACCATCTCCTGGATGCACCAGAGCGGCCAGGGGTACAGCGGCAACTTCAAATATATGGCGCCCGGAAGGATACTCGTCAAGTTCACCAGCCCCTCGGGGCGGATTATCTCGTCAAACGGCAGGCGGCTCTGGGTATTCGACTCTTCGAGCAATATCTGCGGCGTCCAGGACCTCGCCCGCGGGGCCTCGGGCGGTCTTGCGGGGCTTGTAAGCGGGTATCTGGCGATTCTGACGGCACAGGGCCCTTCGGGGTATACCATAAAGTTAAAAAACAGCGAGCGCGCGTATTCGGACATTACACTCGTGCTGGACGGCGGTTTCCTTCCCCGAAAGATCGTTTTACTGAACAAGTCGGGGGACGGGATGTCCATCACGTTCTCGAACCTTCGGACCGGCGAGAGCATGGCCCCCGGCATATTCGATTTCTCGGTCCCGTCAAACGCGCAACTGGTTAAAAATCCGCTCGATGTAAAATAGACGGGGCGCGATATCGCGTTTTAGGGCGGCCGTCCCTCGCGGTTTCGCACATGGTCGCGCTCCGGATTGGGGCGAAGCGGCATTCGGACCGGTGCTTTCGGCCGGCTCCGCTCGTGACGGGCCGCCAGGAACATAAAAGGCGCGTGTTCTCCTCGCGCGCCGTATGACGAAAGTAGCGGGAGAACGCTCGCAATGAACATAAGCTCCGCCGACGCTCCAAAAACAACAGGCAAGCGGCCCCGGGCGTGGGCCGGGTGCGTCCTTGCAGTCCTAACACTGGCAATAGCCCGGCCCGCCCTGGCCCAACAGGAGCTCTTCTTTACGTATATCGGCGCCACCCTTGGAGGGGGCACAGCCTCCATCGATTACAACGAATGGGTGGTCGACGAACGGAAATCCCAAAACGCCTCGGGGGTGTATTTCTCGGGAGGCCTTTTACTCGATGTTGTGGTTCGCGACATCATCGGCGAATTCACCATGCAGGCCATAAACACCGGCGCCTCCGAGGATACGGTGGCGTCGCTTCGGCTTCTTTACTCGGTAACCGGTAAATACGCCTTCCGTCTGAGTGACTCCTTTTTCCTTTGCCCCGGCATTGGGCTTTACCTCGAGTCCGGGCCCTCCGACAAGAGCTATCAGGGAGGGGCCGGCCTTTCCGCCTCGGCCGGGCTGGGATGGGTGTTTTCCCGCGACTGGATCCTCCTTTTCGACCTCGTCGGACGGTACGGCTCATATGGGCTCGGGGAGGAATCCACCATCATGTCCTACGGCGCGAGCCTGGGGGTGGTGTACAAGATCGGCAGACTGTGAGCCCATCGTCCCGAATCCTGCAACCGTCCCTTTTGGTCCTGCTTGCGGTTACGGCCGCCGTACTGTATTCGTACGGAACCGCAATGCGCGTCGACGCGGAACGCTTTACGGGCGCGGTTCTGGCTCTGGCCGCGTTTTTCCTCACGCGCCCGGTTCTCCGCGCATCGCTGGCGCGCGAGGAAGCGCCCAAAGACGGGATGACCGGAGCCGGGGGGCCGGTGCGGAGACCCTTTCCATTCAGGACATGCCTGCTCCTCGTAATCGCCCTGGGGGCCGCTTCGTTTTCGGCCCATCGCATCCGCTCCTGCATTTTCTCTCCCGCAACCGGGGTGGCCTTGGGGGCCTTCATCGGCACCGTGGAGGAGTCGCGTCTGTTGCGCTATACCGTGGAATTGAGCCTTATAATCCACGACCTTCCGGGCGCAAGGCGGGCCATGGTGCTCGCGCCTCTTGACTGCCCGATAAACCGGGGGGACGTGGTTGCGGTACTTTCCAGGCCCCGTCCCGTGGACTTGGAGTCCGCCCGGGACTCCTCATATACGCGCGGCCTTGTCAGGCGCGGATTTTCCTGCATAGCCTACGCCGATGAGGATTCGCTTTCAATTATCGCCACAGCGCCACAGGGGAGGCGCGAAGCCGTCCGCTCCGTTATCGGGCGTTCGATCGACCGGCTCTTCGGTCCGCGGACCGCAGCGCTCCTTAAGGCCCTGTACTTCGGCAATAAAAACCACCTGGACAAGAAAACCATAGAAACATATAAAAAGGCAGGGGTTATGCACGTGCTCGCGGCAAGCGGCCTTCATGTGGGCATAGTCGCGGCCGTGCCCTTCATGCTGCTCGCCCCGGTCAGAATCGGGAAGCGAACCATCCTGATCATCACCACCGTCCTTCTCTGCTTTTATCTATACATAACCGACATGCCCGTCTCGCTGGTGCGGGCCTTTATCATGTTCTCCGCCTATGCGGCTCAGCGCCTTCTCGACATGGACCGGGGCGCCGTCAATGCTCTTTTCCTGGCGGCCTCCGCAATTCTGATGTTCGCGCCGCACGAGCTCTACGAACCCGGCTTTCAGCTCACCTTCGGCGCGACACTCGGCATACTGCTTTTTTCCCGCCGATTCGAGGAATCGCTCGCGCATCTCCCCCGCGCTCTACGGGGGCCGCTCGCCATGACGCTTTCAGCCCAATTGCCCGTATTCCCGATCATTCTGTTTCAGATGGGGGAGATCAACCTAATCGGCCCCCTCTCGAACCTCGTTGCCGTTCCGGGGATCACCTTCGCCCTGGGCGCCTCGATCGCGTCGCATTGCTTCGGGCTGGTCTCCCAAGCGGCGGGACGGCTCATAGCGCTTCCGGTCGATTGCCTCACAGAGCTGACCTCCGCATTCGTCGGAGTCGCTGCCTCGCTCGGAGGGCACTTCCGCCCCCATGGGGGATGCGGCATGGTTATACCCTTCTATGTATTGTACGCGCTTCCGCTACTCGTTCCGCGCTGGTGGAGAAGATTCTCCGCGATGGCCATCCTGGCCGCCTTCATCGGGGCCTGGATTACCCTGTCCCCGCGGCACTCCCGTCCCGCCGCTCCGCGTATCGTGTACGGGCACGGAGAGGAGCTTGCGGTCGTATCCGACGGGAACCACGCCCTGGTTCACGGAAGGATATCCGGAATCCAAACGGCCGCGGAGGTGCACGAGGCGCTGGAGCTCGATGGAGTCGACACCGTACAGTTGGAGCTGTGGGGAACCGACTACCAGTCGCTCGCGGGCGCGGCATTCCTGGCCCGCAGATGGATAATTAGCTCATGCGCAATCGATTCGAGCTTTCGGTTTTCCGGAGCGCTTACCAGGCTGGTCGCGATTTTGGAGCGGGACGGCGTCAAGCCGGAATTCAGGCGCGTGCCGCCCCCCTCCGGGTTTTACGCCGATTTTAACCGCCATAAGGCGCTTTTTGCCCCACCGGTCCGCGAGGGGCCGCTCTCCTCCGTCAAAGAGGCGCTTAAGCGTTTCCACCACCGGTCCGCCGTCTCGTAGAGAGGCGGGACCGCCCTTCCGAAGGCGATGGTCGCAGCGGCGGCCGGGGCAGTGGAAAACACGGTTGACAAAAGGCGGCCTCGCCTCCGAGTCTCTAAAAAACCGGGCCCTGGCCGCGGCAAATTATCAGTACAGTCGAGGGAATGCCTGTTCGATATTATATGCAGGGCGCGAAAACCGAGCTTTCATGAAAATAAAAAGAGTACCACTATGGCCATACCCAACACATCCGAAACAGTCGCAAAGATAAAAAGGGGCGAGCCATTCAGCTTCTCGTTCCATTACCTGTCTGAGGAAGTAGTACGTTATATAAACTCGCTTTTCGCCAAAATTTTCGCCTCGGTGGACCAGATTTTCCTGCTGGACACCTTTACCACTGTCATAAGGGAGATTTGCATAAACGCCGTGAAGGCCAACGCGAAGCGCGTATTTTTTAGTACGCTCGGCATAGACATCGGTGACCGCCAACGCTATGCTGAGGGGATAGCGCAGTTCAAGAAAAATGTCATCGGCCATTTCGAATCCATAGAGCCGGAGCTTAAAAACAGCGACTACAGGGTCAACTTCAGCGTTAAAAAGGGCCCCAACGGCCTGGTGATACAGGTCCTCAACAACTCGGTGATCCAGCCGGAGGAGATGGCCCGCATCAGCATGCGCATGGAAAAGGCGCGGCATTACGAGGACTTCACCGAGGCATACGAGGAGATCTACGACGATGCCGAAGGCGCCGGCCTTGGGATTGTGCTGACCATCCTTCTTCTAAAAAATTCCGGTATCGGCGCGGAGAATTTCAAGATGATCCGCGGCGAAAAGGACACCCGCTCCCTGCTTGCGATACCGTTTGAACTCCGGCCGTGGGAGGTAACCACCACGATAAAGAAGCAGATCCTGGCGGAGGTCGACGGGATCCCGACCTTTCCCGAAAACGTCATGGAGCTCCAGCGCCTCTGCGCAAATCCGGAATCGTCCATAACGGAGATATCGGACAAGATCGCGGTCGACCCGGCGCTCTCCTCCGATGTGCTGAAACTCTCAAACTCCGCCGGATTCATCTCCGGCAAGCGCATCGAGACCATTCCGGAGGCGGTCAAAATCATCGGGTTAAAAAACCTAAACGCCATCCTGCTTGCCACCAGCGCCCGATCGATACTGGACAAACGCTATTCGCGCTTTGAACAGATATGGGCGCACTGCAACAAGGTCGCCTTCTATGCCCGCGGTATCGCGCTGAAGTACAGGCTTTCAAAAATAGTCGAAAACGCCTTTCTCGGCGGCCTGCTCCACGATCTCGGCAAGATCATAATGCTTTCGACCGACCTCGGCACCACAAACAAAATTGCGGACATCGTAAAGGACCGCAAGATTCGGACCTCCACCGTAATGGAGGAGATCTCCGTGGGTATCAGCCACGCCAGCATCGGGCGCTTGACTGCCGAAAAATGGGGATTCCCCGATTACCTTGTCGAATCGATTCACAACCACCACGCCCCGCTGAACGCGGAGGAGAAACACCGGGATACCGTGTTCTGCGTATACCTGGCCAATATCCTTTGCGGGATCGAGTCGCGCCGTTACCAGATGTACTACACGGAGGACGAGGTACTCTCGCGTTTCGGCATTTTGTCCGATTCGGCGTTTAACGAGCTCCATGCCGAGCTTAAAAACTCCTTCGAAGCCCGGGCCGAATAGGCCCCTTAAGGTCGTGTCGCATGGGCCGCTTTACCGTCAACGACACCCCCTCGGGACACCGGACGCTCCTTTACACCGGTCCGCCGGAAATACGGATACACTCGGCCTATGATCCGGTGCGCGAGGCCGAACGCGCCACGGCCGGGTTCGCAACCGGAAGGGCGACCGGCATTCTCGTCTGCGGGCTCGGCCTGGGATACCATGTCGCCGCCCTGCGCCACCGCTATCCCGATCACGCCCTAATGGTACTCGAAAAGGACCGGGATGTTGTCCGCCTTGCCCTGGAGTCATGCCCCGAAAACCTCGAGGGGGCTCATATAATTGTGTCCCCGGACGACATCCCTCCGATACTGGAAAACTTCGAGGTGGACGCGTTCCGCGGCAAGGCCGTTTATTTTCACCGTCCCTCGTATCTGCTCGACAGGGAGTTCTACGACTCCATGGTCACCGACATAGGCCGCTATTTTTCGTCCAAACTCTCCGACCTACTCACGCGCTTCGAGTTCGAGGAGCGGTGGATGGCGAACATATTCGCAAACCTCCCCCGCGCCTTCGACGCCGGCCGGGTGGCCGACCTCTTCGGCGGATTTTCGGGCATTCCGGGCGTCATAGTTTCGGCCGGGCCATCACTGAGAAGGAACGCCGGTCTGCTCGGCCTCATGAAAGGCAGGGCCCTAATCGTATCGGTGGACACCGCCCTTAAGGTATTGCTTCGCCATGGCGTCGAACCGCACATCGTCATGACAATCGACGCCCAGAAGCACAGCCTTAGGCACTTCCTCGGCGAACGTCCCGGAGGGACTGTCCTGCTTGCGGACCTGGTCAGCTATCCGCGCATTGCGGACCTCTACCCCGGTAAAACGTTTTTCAGCACCACGGCCAAGTATTACAGCGCTCCCGACGGAACGTTGCGGCGTGAACCGACCCCGGCGATGGACTGGGTCGAGCGCTTTATCGATCCGCCGGGAGACATTCAGTCCGGAGGGTCGGTCGCCACCAGCGCGTTCGATCTCATGCTTAACCTTGGCTGTTCCCCGATAGTGCTTGTGGGGCAGGACCTCGCCTATACCGGAAGGGAGATCCACAGCACCGGGACCCACCACAACGGGGAGTGGCTCGCCATGACCACGCGCTTTTTAAACCTCGACAGCATAAACCAGCGCGTTATCCGCAAGAGGAAGATAAAGTACGTGGAGGCCTACGGCGGAAAGGGCCGGGTCGTCTCCGATTATGTTTTCGATCTCTACCGGAGCTGGTTCGAGGATTCGGCCCGAAAGGTGCCCGTGCCGGTCATCAACGCAAGCGGCGGCGGGGCCCGCATCGCCTGGACCGAGGAGCGTTCGATAGAGTCGCTCATCGAGGAATTTCCCGTGCGGACCCCCGGTCCGGCCGAAGTGCTTCGCCGCACCCTCGCCCGCGGCGCAAGAGGCGCCGGGAGGCTCCGGGGGGCCGTGGACCATGCCCTCGATCTGACCGCGCCCGCCGCGGCGCTGGCGTCCAAATCGGTGGAAAGCCTTAGCGATGAGGAACGAAAGACACTGCTCGATACCGCCCTTTCGGACCTACCGGAGCTCTTCAACCCGCTGTTACGCAGGACGAACGCCTATCTCGCCAGGCACGGCGAGCTCCCCTCCGGGAGGAGCACGGCAATACTGCTCGCCGATATCGTCTCGGCCGCGAACAGGCTGCAGCGACACCTTGCCCTGTGCCGCGCGCGGCTCGACGAACTCCCTTAAGGCATATTTTACTGGAAAAGACCGACGCTCGTACCGATAATTGGAGGGATATGGCTGTTCCATACTGAATGCGAACGGAATCTCCCCTTGCCGAAACGAGACCATAACCGCCACGGGGCTGGAAAACGGATAACGGCCGCGGCTTTCATTGCGGGCGCGGCGCTGTGCCTGCTTTGCGCTTCCGCGGAGGCGGCCGACCTCATCGTTAGACACGGCGACGGAAGCATCAACTGGACCCGATCGTTTATAAGCTCGACCGGCCGTTTCGAGGCTGAGGTGTCGGGCACGGGCCTGCCGGTGGACCCCGAGGACGGCAGGGAGCTTGGCATAAACGGCGCGCGAAAAGACACACGCCGCAGAGCGCAGGAGGCCTCCATAGAAAGCCTGCTCAGCGCCATGAAAACCATCCGCGTCGATCCCAATCGCCGGCTGGGTGATCTCCTCCAGGCGGACGATACCGTTCAGAGGCGCCTCTCCGAAACGATCGCCGCCGAGACCAGGTTCAGGCGCCATCCCTCGGGGTTTGTCGCGAGCACCTGCGAAGCGCGCCTGGGCTTCGGCGGAATCATCGCTTCGCTCCCCTGGGACTACCCCGACATGGAACTGCCGGTTATCGACAACACTCCGCTCAAGACCGATTACACCGGACTTATCGTGGACGGCCGCGGGCTCAAGCTGGAACCGATGCTTTTCCCGTCCATCTATGACGAGAACGGGGTGGAAATCTTCGGCCGGATCTTCATCGACAGCCGCTATGCGCTCAAAAACGGCATGGCATCCTACTGCCATACCGAGGACGAGGCGAAAGCGCTAAAAAGGGCCGGGGACCGCCCGTATTATTCCGTGGCCCTGAAAAGCTTGAACGCGTGCCCGGTGATATCCGAAAAGGACGCGCGAAGGGTCCTGGGGGCGCAGGCCACCAGAAATAGTTTGAAACGCTGCAGGGTCGTCATTATACTTGATAAAAAAGGATGACCGGGCGGGACGATGAATTCACTTATGCGGATTGTATCAAAAATAATCGAGACGCTGAATAATGCCATCGAACACACGCCCAAAAGGACGGCCGACACGATACGGCAGAGCTTTTTTCTGCTCACCGCGATACTCATGGTGACCGGCGTGATAATCGGGCACCAGATAGGCAAGAAGGGCGCGCGAAAAATGGGTACTCAGATCGCCGGAGAGACCAACGACACCTTCGACATCGACATAAAACTGGAACGGAAGGGAGGCGATTCCCGCTTCATGCTCGATTCCGATCTGATGAGCGAGGTGCGGGAATCGTCAATTGGAAAGATTGGATTTCCGGCGCGGGGGCGGCTCGAGCCTGAGACCGGTGACGGCATCATCGAACCCCCCTCCCCCGAACGGTCCATAAGCCCGACTCCGGGCCTCGACCTGCGCGACCGAATCTCGGAACCTCCCCGCACCGACGACGTTCGAGTCCCCGCGGACGTACGAAACCTGAAACGGCGGGATCCGTATCCTGGCGCGGACGAAAAGCCGGAGATTATACGGGAGGAGCGCGATAAGGGCACACTTAAACCAGGGCAAATTGAACCCGAAGACCGCGTCCCGCCGCCTATCGTCGAGAGGCCGCTCGTCCGCGAGGGAACGGCCCCTTCGGAGAAACAGTCGACTGAGCCTGGAAAAGGGATAAAGCGCCGGCCGGCCGAGCTCAAACCAATCCGAAAGGATTCCGGGATCATCACCAAATGAAACGCCCGGTATTCATCCTCCTTTTCATGCTGCTTGCCACCCCCTGCCTCATTGCGGAGGGGACCCGCGGAACCGAGGCCATAATCCGCAGCATACTCGAGGGCGAACCGGTAGGGGAGAAGAAGGAGATCGCGCCCAAAGCGAGCCCTCCGTCCGCTCCGGGTTTGCCCAGGTCCCCCGCAAAAGACGCCGGACCCGACAGGGCCGCCCAGGCTCCGGGGCCGGACGAGGTTTTACTGAAGACCGGCATACAACTGTACAATGCCGCTATGAACCGGGCGGCGCTGGCCAAATTCGACGAGCTGAAGTCCAGGTTCCCGGAAAGCCCCTACCGGGACTCGGCCGCTATATGGGCGGGCAAGATACACATGGGGGCCGACAGGCCGAACGAAGCCATACGCGAATTTTCATCCATAGCCGAAGACTCCGGCGAGTACCCGATGGCCCTGTACTCCATCGGCGAGGCGCGCTATAAAAGCGGGAATCTCCCGGGGGCGATAGAGTCTTTTATGGCGATTTCGTCGCGGTTCCCGGACCACGAACGCTCCGACGACGCCCTTCTTTTCCTGGGCACCATCTATCTAAACGCCGGCAAGGGCGCACAGGCGCTGGAAACGGCGATCAATATCATCAGGTATTATCCCGACCGCGAAACGGTCGATGACGCGTATTATCTGATGGCGAAGGTGTTCGAAAAGGACGCCACCCTCAGGGACATGGAGACTGCCCGGCGGGTGTACCGCGCCTTTTTAAAAAGGGCCGAGGACGAGGGATCGCCCCACTTTCGCAATTCCCCACTGAAGGCGCGGGTGGAGCGCGACCTACGATACATCGAATCGACGTATTTTAAAACCGGTAACTAAAGCAAAGCGGACCTATTTAAGGGCCACGTTCATTTCGAGCTGACCGAAGGGGCTGTATAGGCTTATGGCCAGCGTGGTCTGCTTCACATGGGTGATTGTGAAGTTCTTGCCGTCGATGACGGTTGGCGTGGTGATCTCAATACGCTTGCCGGCGTAGGCGAAGATGTTCATCGCGTTCCCCGTTATCATATTGGCGAGCTCGCCTATGATGTCCTTATACTCGGTTTTAAGCTGGGCCTCGCTAAGACCGGGAGCGAGTATCTCCGCTATCTTGTATACCATGTTATAGCCCATGCTGTACACCACATCGCCGCTTATCGAGCCGGTGATGCCTATGAGGATCGCCACCTCGTGGGAAGGGTCCGGGGATTCCTTTATGGAAAGCTTACCTCTTTTTAAATCCACACCGACAACGGATTTGAATACCGCGCCCGCGGCCTCGAGAAACGGATTGACGTACTCAGCGTTTATGTTCATACCTGCCCTCTTGTCTTCCGCGTGTCCGGTGTCTCCCCCGCTGCCGGCGGGCGCCAACGACTCCCGCAACGGCAATTATGCCATGAAAACCGGACAATTTCAATCAAAATTTAAATTTTTTGACACCTTCGATTTCTCGAGAAATGCCGTCATCATGTTTATGTATACCGCGTTGGTCTTCTCGTTCCTAAGCCTCATCTCCGTGGCCTCGTATTGAGCCCCGGCGGGCTCCCTCATCGGCACATCCTTAACGAGCGGAGTAAATACGTAGAGGCCGTCGAAGGAGGAGACTACGCGCGAGGAGGCGCCGCTTCTAAGCGAGAGGCAATCGCCCACGAAAAGCGGCGAATCGCTTAGCGAGTAAATTACGACGCCCTTCGCGCCCGTCTCGCGCACCGGCTCGCCCGCCTTGAAAACCGCCGATGTGCGCACCATTCCCCCGAGGCGCGCAACCGCCTGCTCGAACGGGCCTCCATCCAGAGAAAGCCGGTCGATAGCGCCGATTATCTCCTTTTTTTTGGCCTCGAACTTGCGGTCCTCGAGCTTGCTTTTTATGCGCTGGCGGTCCGTTTTGGGGTCTTTCACCTCGGAGCGGTTCGCCGCGAGCTCGGCGTCAACCTCCGCGTCGGTCACGCGGATGTCTCCGGCCCATCGCTTTCTGAGATCGGAATTGGCCGCATAACAATATCGGATCTGGATCCTGGAATTTTCGACCGCCCCATTGACGAGTATCTCCTCACGCGTAACCCCCGCCCCGCTCTGGATAAGGCGTATAAGCTCCTCGTTGACGAGGTCTTCGCGGACCATGACGTAATAATCGTTGAGGCTTAAATGGTGGTGGTCCAAAAAGAGATTTAGGTGATTTCGGTTGAACCTGCCCGAATCGTCCCTGAACATGGGCATCTCGCGGATAACGCGCTTTACCCTTTCGTCGGAGACCCTGATGCCTATATCGCGCGCTTTCTGGAGCTGAAGGCGATAGCGGATCATGCTGTCCAGGATATAATTCTGCATTTCCTTGCTGGTGGCGTCGGGAACCCGCTGCGAAACGCTGTTGCGGTAGCGCAGAAAATCGAGGTGATGTATTTTCTCTCCGTTTATTATCGCCACTGTGCTTTTATCCATGCCGAGCCTCGACATGAAGTCGGGCATCCCGAAGGAGATGATGATGATCAGCACGAAAAAACCTACTATGGCGTATCCGGCGATCTTTATGACTGGCGACCTGGAATCGAACATGGTTTACCTTCAGAATCGGATTATGGGGGCGACGGCGCGCCCTTGCCCCGGGGAAGGGGATGAACTCCGTAACGCATTTTTGTCAATATAATTACGAGCCCTGCTCGGCCTCGTCGGCCAGCATCACCGGGATGCCGTCTTTGACCGGATATTTCCGGGCGCACTCGGTGCATATGATTTTTTCGTTTCTGGCGTCATATTCTATATCGCCCTTGCATACCGGGCAGGCCAGAATATCGAGGAGTTTGGTATCTATCATGATTGCCAGCCGCACCTATTGGATTTGTCGCCCGGGCGCGCCGGGAGGGCGGCACGGAACGTAAACGCACCGTCAAGGCGGAGTATCGAAGCCGCCCGAAAATCAGTCAATAAAAATATGCCGGAATTTTTTTGATTAATGTGCTTGAAATTATGTCCCCTTTGCCCGACCATAGGCGGGTTCCCGTCATGGAATTCATACACCTTCACAACCACTCGGACTATTCTATACTGGACGGCGCGCTCACTATCGACAGCATGATAGACAGCGCCGTCGAGCTGGGCATGCCGGGAATCGCGCTCACCGACCATGGAAACATGTTCGGCGCCATAGAATTCTACCAGAAGGCCCGTAAAAAGGGCGTAAAGCCCATCATCGGACAGGAATTCTACGTGGCGCCCGGTTCGCGCTTCGACAAGGAGGCCCGCGCCGGAGTGAAGGACGCCGGATACCATCTGCTCCTCCTGGCGCGCGACCTTGGGGGCTATCGCAACCTCATGAAGCTCTCGTCGATCGGATTTCTGGAGGGCTTCTATTACAAGCCGAGGATCGACCTCGATGCATTGGAGAAGCACAGCGGAGGGCTAATCGCCTCGAGCGCCTGCCTGGCGGGAGAGATACCCATGCTCGTCCTCCAGGGCCGCACGAAGGAGGCCATGGGCGTCGCCGGACGCATGAACGAGATATTCGGAGAGGGCAATTTCTTCCTGGAGCTGCAGGACCACGGCATCCCCGAACAGAGGACCGTAAACGCGGCGCTGGTCGAGATCGCCTCCAGGCTCGGCATCGACCTTATAGCCACCAACGACTGTCATTACCTCAAAAAGGAGGATGCCTTCTCCCACGAGGTGCTGCTCTGCATCCAGGCCGGAAAGACCCTGGACGACGAAAACCGCCTGCGATTCTCCTCCGACCAGTTCTATTTCAAGACGCAGGCCGAGATGGAGCGCCTGTTCCCGGATTTTCCGGACGCCCTGCACAATACCTATCGAATATTCGAAATGGTCGACCTGGAGCTCGAGCTCAACAACCCGATCCTGCCGAACTTCCAGGTTCCCGAGGGCTTCACGCTCGACACCTACCTGAGGCAATTGGTACTCGACGGCGCGCGCATGCGTTTCGGCCCCCGCATATCCGAGGAGGTGACGGCCCGCATCGAATACGAGCTCCGCGTCATTACGGGCATGAAATTTTCCGGATACTTTCTGATTGTATGGGACTTCATAAACTACGCCAGGGCGAAAGGCATTCCCGTGGGACCGGGGCGTGGCTCGGCCGCGGGCTCCATGGTGTCATATTGCCTGGGAATCACCAGCCTCAATCCGCTCGACTACAACCTCCTCTTCGAGCGCTTCCTAAACCCCGATCGCAACGAGATGCCCGACATGGACATCGACTTCTGCGCGGACCGTCGCGAAGAGGTTATTGATTACGTAAAGCGAAAATACGGCGATGACCACGTAAGCCAGATCATAACCTTCAACAAGATGAAGGCCAAGGCGGTCATCAAGGATGTGGCCAGGGTGCTTGGAATCCCCTTTGCCGAGGCGAACGAGATCAGCAAGCTCATCACGGAGGATTCGCTGAAGGATGCGCTTCTGGCCTCCGAGGATTTCAAGAGAATACGCTCGACCGGCGAGCGCGGCCGCATGCTTGTGGACATTTCCCTCACGCTCGAGGGTCTTGCGCGCTCGGCCGGAAAGCACGCGGCGGGCGTCGTCATCTCCCGCGACCCGCTGACCGAGTACGTGCCGCTCTACAAGGACGCCAGGGACGGCAGCGTATCGTCCCAGTACGACAAGGTGACGCTGGAGGCCGCGGGCCTCGTGAAGATGGACTTTTTGGGCCTGAAGAACCTTAGCATCATCACGCGCTGCATAGAGTATATCGAGAAAAACCACGGGCTCAAGATCGACCTCGATTCCATTCCCCTGGACGACCCCGCCACCTTCGATCTCCTCCAGAAGGCGAATACCAGGGGCGTCTTCCAGCTTGAAAGCGCGGGGATGCGGAACATCCTGAGAAAACTAAGGCCCACCAAATTCGAGGACATAATAGCGGTCAACGCGCTCTACCGTCCCGGCCCTCTCGACGCCGGCATGGTCGACGACTTCATTGCGCGCAAGCGCAACCCCGACAGGGTGCGATACGAGCACCCACTCCTCGAACCGATTCTCATGGAGACACTCGGCGTCATCGTCTACCAGGAGCAGGTGATGCTGATCTCGCAGGTAATGGGCGGCTTCAGCCTGCCCGAGGCGGACAGACTGCGAAAGGCCATGGGCAAAAAGATCCCGGAGATCATCAAGCAGATGGAGGACAAGTTCCTTAAAGGGGCCGAGTCCAAGAAGATCCCGGCGAAGGTCGCCCACAGCATCTTCGAGCAGATCGAGAAGTTCGGCCGGTACGGTTTTAACAAATCGCATTCCGCAGCCTATGCGCTCGTATCATTCCAGACCGCCTATCTCAAGGCTCATTATCCGCTGGAATACATGGCGGCGCTTCTGTCATACCAGCCCGACAACCAGGATGAAATCATCAAATACGTGGGGGACTGCCGGGAGAACGGCATCACCATACTCCCTCCGGACATCAACCACAGCCGGAAGGACTTCACCACCGAGAACGGCTGCGTTCGATTCGGCTTCTCCGCCATCAAGGGCATAGGCGAAAAGGCGATAGAGTCGATACTGGAGGCGCGAACACGAAAGGAACGCTTCGCGACACTGGATGACTTTCTGGAGGAAATCGATCTTCTTGCGGTGAACAAGGGGGCGATGGAATCGCTTATACGCGCGGGGGCCTTCGATTCCATACATCCCGTGCGCTCCCGCCTGTTCCACTCCGTCGACCTGCTTCTTGAAAGCGGCAGACGCCTGCAGGAGGACCGGGCCTCGGGCCAGGGGAACCTGTTCGCCTCGACGCCCTCCGAGACCAAGGGCGGGCTGGCCGGCGAGCTTGCCGCAATGGAGCCCTGGCACGACAACGTCAAGCTACGGCACGAAAAGGAGGTTCTGGGCGTGTACGTATCGGGGCATCCCCTCGCCAAATACGAGCGTGAGATAAAAACCTTCGCGTGCACCGGCATCTCGGCGCTTTCGGGCGGCGGGGATACGGGCGAATTCTCGATCGTCGGCATAGTGAGCGAACTCAAGACGCGCATCTCGAAAAACGGCAAACGCTTCGCCGTGGCCAAGCTCGAGGACATGGAAGGCGCCATAGAGGCGCTCTTCTTTCCCGACGTGCTCTCGAAATACGAACAGATCGTCTCCACCGAGGAGCCGGTCATGGTGAAGGGAAGCGTGGAGTTCGAGGACGAGAAGCCGAGGAAGATAATCGTAAACGAGGTGAAGTCGCTAAGGGAGACCCGGCGAGAGTCGATCGCCGCCATCCATATCAGACTCGATCCTGTCGGCGTCGATGAGGAGGTGCTTTCGCGGATAAAACGCGTTGTGGTGGAGAACCGGGGCACCTGCCCGCTCTTCTTCCATATCCCCGAGACGCGCGGCGAGGAGAAGATTGTCCGCGCCCACCATACCTACGGCATCACGCCGAGCGACTCCTTCATGAACGGTCTTGTAAAAATCGTCGGGGAGGACGCGGTGCGCTACTCCACGCGCAACTGCTAAAGCGAAAGCAGGCGCGTATCAGGCCCCCGGGGCGAAACGCAGGTATTCCCGCAGAAGATTGTATCCGGTCGATTTTTCCAGAATCCTCCTGTTCTCCTCGCTTACGCTGACGCGGATACCGGCATAGCCGGCCAGGTCGCGCGCCAGGATCTGGGCGAGGGACGCGGCGGTGCCGGCGTCGGTAACGCAGCGATCCTGCATGTTGATGACGATGGGCGTGTCTGTGTCGAACTTCAGCGTGGCGATACCCCTTCCGATAGCGTTCTTGAGTTTATCGCCGACCTCTTTGAGGTTACGGTTGGTGTAATAACCCTCCAGGTAGAACTCCCCCATCCTGAGCGCCGAGTATTCGGGCGCGGAATCGACGTCCGAGATATCTCCGTCCGCCCACACCCTGCGTTCGTCGATACGGTATAGAAGCCGGGCGGCCGGCCCCTCGTTCGAGGGGGCCGAGCCGATGACGGCCGCCGGCGCAAGGCGCGCCCGGTCATTGACGCTCTGAACGAATCTGCCCACGATATCGGCGATATGGCCCCCCGGGGACTCGGCATTGAGGCCCCGTATCAGGAAACGGCCCAGAAAGCCCTGCCTGTCGGCGCGGAGGTCCTGGACGAAGGAATTCACGATCGCATCCCCAGTCGCGATCATGTCGAGCGCCAAAAGCGGGTCCCGTTCTATTCGCTCTATCTCTTCCATGTTACGCGATGTCCCGAGCAGAAGGAAATTCGCCCTTAGAGATTCGAAGCCACGGCCCCTCGATAGGATGACGTATGAGATGAGGAAGGTGCGTAAAAGCTTCCTGCCGTCGGCGTCGCCCAGGTCCGCCCCCAGGCCGGCCGCGTAATCCATCACCACGGCGAAAGGGGCCCCCTCCTCGCGGATAAAGCGAAAGAGGCCGGTGCGGATGAACGCGGTGTTGCCGGTGCGCGCGAGTATTTTTTTAATCATTGGGATGGAAAATAGATTGAGATATCGGCTCTCCACCTCCAGCCCGGCCCTCGCCAGGGCCCCCCGGACGCCGACCGACGCACGCTTGTTATCGGAGATCAACAGTACCTTCCGGGATGTCCTCAATGAATCCATTTACGTTATCCGCCTGTTTTTCGGCACAAGTATGTCGGGAACCCGAATGAACGCGCCGGAAGCGGTTCGGCGCATGGCTTAACAGGACGATTCAAAACACCCGATGCCGAAAATGGCAAGATTATTTCTTCTCAAGTCCGTTTCGCATATAGAGAGGAAAAACCCTTGACGCGCGGGTCGAAACGGGCTATTCCCCCGTCAAATGGAAGAGCCCCCCTGCATACTCTGCGGCGCGGACAATCGCCGGAGCGTCTTCGAGCGGTCTTCGGCCGAAGGCGAAGCCTTTACGCTGGTGCGCTGCGCCTCTTGCGGGCTGCGCTATCTCTCGCCGCGCCCCACAGAAGCGGAGATAGGCCGGTACTATCAGTCGACCTACTTCACGCAGCGCACCGACCGGGGCTACGACGATTACTTCGCGCCGGGGACACGCTCCCAGATCGAGCGCCTCTTTCTCCTCAATCTCGAGGACCTGGGATTCGAGGATTTCGAACGCTCTCTTCCAGGGCCGCGCAAATCGCTCGATATAGGCTGCGCCGCGGGCTATTTCGTCAATATGCTCGCCTCGCGCGGCTGGACCGCACGTGGAATCGACATCTCGGAAAGCTGTGTCGCTTTTGCCCGAGAGCGGCTGGGGCTCGATATTGCGCTGGGCGGTTATCTGGAACAGCGCTACGAGGGCGGCTTCGACCTCATAAGCCTGTGGGCCACCATAGAACACCTGCACCGCCCCGACCTTTTTCTCGAAAAGATACGCGAAGACCTCGCCGAAGGCGGCAGGCTCTACATATCCACCTGCCGCGCCGGGGGACCCTTTATGCTTCTCCGGGGGGAAAGATGGCGTTATTACAACTTTCCCGAACACCTGTATTTCTTTACGTTCAGGCAATTGAAGCGGCTTCTGGAGATGAAGGGCTTCGAGGTCGAGGCCCTGTCCACCTATGGCAGCGGTTTCGGCGCTCCCGGCTCCATCGTGCGAAAGGCCGCGGATTACGCGGCCAAGCGTTTCGGGCTGGGGGACATGATGGTAATAGCCGCACGCAGGGCCCAGGGCCCGGGAAGCGA
Source organism: Spirochaetes bacterium ADurb.BinA120 (assembly GCA_002069125.1). GTDB lineage: Bacteria > Spirochaetota > UBA4802 > UBA4802 > UBA5368 > MVZN01. The sequence continues at coordinate 31,674 of MVZN01000008.1, read as the reverse complement.
TTAAAAGACCGCGGAAAGGAGGCCACGATGCAGACAGTCCGCACCATAGAGGAAGTCCGTTCGATAGTGCGCTCGGCCCGCCTGGATGGCAAGGGCATCGGGTTCGTTCCCACCATGGGCTACCTGCACAGGGGACACACCAGCCTTGTCGAGCATTCGAAAAAGCTAAGCGGATTCCAGGTGATGAGCATCTTCGTCAACAGGATTCAGTTCAACGATGCCGGCGACTTCTCGCGCTATCCGAGGGACCTCGAGCGCGACCTCGCCGTCGCACGCGACTGCGGAGTCGATCTTGTTTTCGCCCCCGGCGACGACGAAATGTACCGCGATCGGCGCACGTTCGTGGACATGGAGCTGTTGACCGATCACCTCTGCGGCGCTCATCGGCCCGGCCATTTCCGGGGAGTGTTTACCGTCGTAAGCAAGCTTTTTAACATCGTGCTGCCCGACGTGGCCGTATTCGGCCAGAAGGACATTCAACAGGCGGTTAGCCTCGAAAAGATGGTCATGGACCTCGACTTCCCGCTGAAAATAGTAATAGCCCCAACCGTGCGGGAGGAGGACGGCCTCGCAATGAGCTCCCGTAACAAGCACCTGGACCCGGACGAACGAAGGCGCTCGCTCTGTATCATCCGATCATTGCGGATGGCGGAAGGGATGATAGCCTCCGGCGAGCGTTCGGCCCGTAAAATTCTTTCCGAGGTAAAAAAAGAGCTTTCCACCGGCAGGCCCGATAAAATAGATTACGCGAGCCTGGTGCGCTATAGTGACCTCCAGCCAGCCGACGAAATCTCCGAAAGGAGCGTTCTCGCCGTTGCGGCCTTTTTCGGGCCCACCAGGCTGATCGACAACATGATAGTCGAAGAGAGGGAGGGAAAGTTCTCATGCGTGTATTGAGCATGGCCTTTCGGGCAATGCTTGCCCTTATCGTATTCGCCGCATCGTGCTCTTCGCGTGGTCCCCTTTCGCCGGAGGAGGCTTTCGGCGTTATACAGAAGGCGTATCACAGGGGAAATCCCGAGCTCATGCTTACGGCGCTATCGGAGGAGAGCATACGCCATGTCACGACGATGAGCTCCCTCATCGCGGCAATGGGGGAAAAGCGGCGCGAAAAGCTCGCCGAACGCTATGGGGTGGAGGCGGAACGGCTCTCAAGCCTTTCGCCCACGGCCTATTTGGGCCTCGAGATGCGCCTCGCGCGCGCGCAGAACGACGACGCGCTGGGGAAGGCCCTGGACAGCGGCATACTGAAATGCGAGATAAAGGACACCGGGGCGGTCCTTACGGCCCAGAACGGCATGGAGCTTTCGTTCGTAAAGGAGGGACCGTACTGGAAATTCGACATGACGGACTGGTAGGTCCAACGCGGGCAAAAAAAAATCAAAGGAGAACACTCATGACTGAGAATGGGAAATACGTGGTCGTTCACTATACAGGTTCACTCGAGAACGGAGAGGTGTTCGACACCTCCACGGACGGGGAGCCGCTCGAGTTTCAACTGGGCGCAGGGATGGTCATTCCCGGCTTCGACAGCGCCGTGGCCGGCATGAAGATAGATGAAGAGATAGACATCGTGCTTCCGCCCGCCGAAGCCTACGGCGACTACGACGAATCGCTTTTACACCGCTTTCCGGTGACCGACGTTCGATCGCAGTTCGAACCCGAGATCGGCATGACGATAGGCGTTCAGCTCGACAACGGGGAGCGCGTTCCCGCCACGATAACGGAAATTACCGACGAAATCGTGACCATAGACCTCAACCATCCGCTCTCCGGAAAGGCCCTGCACTTCCACATCAAGCTCCTCGAGATAAACGACAGCGCAAAATACGGCGACCCGTGCGGAGCGGGCGGATGCGATTCATGCGGGTCCGGATGTTCGTGTTAGGCCGCGTTTTCTGACAGAAGCCAGGCGGGATGGAAACCGTCCTCGAAGGCATCCCCTTTTCCGTAGACCGGGCCCGCCTGGAGTCCGCGCTCGGCGCGCCGCCCGACGCATACTCGTCCCTGCGCACGGAGGAGATGGCGCGGGAGGCGGAGGCGGCGGGCGCCCCCTCCGCCGTGTACAGGATATCACGCCTGGCCCGCCCGCGCGCCGATGGCGTCGACATAGACGGCATATCCTTCGACGGGACCCTGCTCGCCGAAAACCTCGACGGGCAAAAGACCGTGTTCCCGTTCATCGCGACCTGCGGGACGCATCTGGAGGAATGGGCCGGCTCGTTCTGCGACATGCTCGATCGCTACCGGGCCGATGTGATCGCGAACCTCGCGCTCGAATCGGCTGTCGACTCCCTTAAAACTCTCATCGCCGAACGCCATGGCGCCGGCCCCCTCGCGATGATGAACCCGGGCTCGCTTGCGACCTGGCCCCTCGATGAGCAGCGGAAGCTATTCGCGCTCCTGGGCCGCTCCGCGGCCCGGATAGGCGTGGCGCTTACCGACAGTCTTGTCATGAGGCCGCTTAAGTCGATTTCGGGAATATTTTTTACGTCGAGCGAAGGATTCGTAAGCTGCGAAAGGTGCTCCCGCGCCGCCTGCGGCCTGAGGCGCGCTCCATTCAACGGGTGCGCGGCGGGGACGGGGGCCGCGGCGACCTGCTAGGGCCTGGCGGAAAGGAGCAGGTTCTCGGCCTTCTTGTACTCCCCCTTGAATATATAGAGCATGCTAAGATGTGAAAGCTCGCGGATCGAGGGCGTGGACCTCAGAAGCTTCGCCTCCATCTCGCGCACGCGCCCGTCGAGGTCTCCTATCTCCTTTAGCTTGTTTTCGTAGGTGAGCTCCCGCAGGTAGTTGCGGAACCTGGCGTAGCGCGGGTTCGACTCGAGCGCTACCGTGAGGTACTCGATCGCCTTGTCGAAATTACCCATGTGGAAGTGGCAAAACCCGTAGTATTTATTGACGAACTGCCTGTCGTCGGCGATGTCGCGGATGCGGTCGAGGCACTCGATGGTCTTCGCGTATTCCTTCCATTCGTAATAGATGTACGACAGCATGTAATTCGCCTTCAGATGGCGCCTGTCGATCGAGACGACCCTCGCAAACGCGCCCTCGGCCAGTCGCAACTCCTTCAGGTTGAACAGGGTCATGCCAAGATAAAAATTCCCCTCCAGAAAGCCGGGCTCGCTTGCAAGCGATTCCCTGAAATACTTCAGGGCCTGCTGGTAGTCGTGCCTGTTGTAATATTCGACCCCAATATTTAGCAGAATTTTATGGTTCCGCTCGATGGAAAGCGCCCGCATGTATGTGGAAATCGCGTGCTCCCTGTCGCCGATGCGCGAATAGATCTCTCCGATGTTGTTGTACGCCTCGATGAAGCGCGGATACAGCTCTATTGCCTTGGAATACTCGCTGAGCGCCTTACTGTAATCGCCCCTGGTGGACAGGGCCAGGGCGTTATTGTATATGTCGACCGCTTCCCTCGGTACCGCAGTTCTCATAGCATGTCCTCGCTCGTCATCCTTTGGTTGTCCAATCGATTCCGGAACGCGCGTTCCGTCCGCGCCCGCCTGCGGGGAGCCGACGACAATACGCCCCTTCTAATTGGAATTATCGACAGCCCGCGCCGGATGTTTGAGAGAAAAGTGCCCGCTTTTAACGCGCACACAGGCCGCTATGCGGGTCGAGGACCTCCATCTTTCCGGAGGCGTAGCGGAGCGTAATGGCGCGCTCCCTGAAACTGTATTCCGCCAGGTCCTCGTCCACCTTATGGTGCCACAGCGTGGAGCCGTCGGCCGTATCGATCCTCAGAAGATAATGCCTCATGGATCCGTCGACGAAAATTATGTACAAGCCCTCTTCGTAAACAAGCTGAAGAAACGACCTCCCGGGAATGAACCACGCCGTCGCGCCGGTGCGCCTGTCGATCGCGAGGAACTGCCCGTTCGCCTCTCCGCTCTCGCAGGCGACGTAATAGCGCTCGCCGTCTTCTATAATATTCCCCACCCAGACGACGCCATCCAGCTTCTTTACCCAGCGCTTGCGCCGCTCTTCACCGGCCTCGCGGCACACAAGGATTCCCCTTGCCGGATCGAACGATAACACGCCGCTGTCGAGCGTATACGATTGCAACGCGCCCGCGTACTCCATATAAGGCTCAGCCCAAAAGACCCATCGCCGAAAGCCCGGCGATGATCATCCTCGCCGTTCCGTCCATGCCGTGCAGCGCGTTATTGACGACGAGGTGATAGTCCCCCGGCTCGGTGCTCTCGAATTTTACGAAACGGCGCAGGAAATCCTCTCGCAAGCCACCCTTCTCCCTTATCATCTTTTCCGCCTCCCTGCGCGAAAGGCCGCACAGGCCGGCGATGCGCTCCGCGCGCCATTCGAACGGCGCGACTATCCTCACATGGTATCCTCCATCAAGGCCGCGAGTAATGGCCCGCCCGGCCCTTCCTACGATGATTACGTTGCCGTTTGTGGCAAGCGTCCGGACGGTCTCCGCGAGCCGGCGGTAGACCACGACCTGCGAAGGGAGTTCGCCAAGCGCCGTCTGCAGAAAGTCGTCGATCTGTTTTCGGGCGGGCGATGTGAGGGTCTCCATGAGGCTCGAGCTCAGCCCCAGGTCCTCCATGATAGTATCGAGGATCGCACGGTCGTAGGCCGCCCATTGCGGCGAGGGACGGCGCTCCCGGTTTAGGATGCCGGCCATTTTTTCCGCTATCTCGAACCCCCCGCAGCCATACTCGCGAGAGATTGTAACGAATGGGCCCGTTGGGCGGATGGGGCCCGGCCTCTTCGTTTCGAGGTCCATCCTCTCGCGCTGTTTTCGCCAGGTCGCGATCTGTGAATTGATATGCGTAGTGATCGATGCCGTTCGCGCAGGTACCATATCATCGCCTCCTGGACTGGAAGATATGTGCAAAACGCGGTGTCGGCAATAAAATCGTCTATCTGAACAGGGCGATCCTCTGCCCGACCCGGACACGGGCCCCAGGCTCGAACGCCTCCAGCCTGACGGCGCCCTTGCCAAAAAGGACCACGATCGTCGAACCCAGATGGAATGCCCCCAGGTCGCCCCCCTTTTCGACGTGGGGCCGTGCCCCATCGGGATAGAAATGTTCGGTCCTCCGCCTGAATGCGCGATTGGTGACAACCCCATCGTAGCAAACGGTGATGCGTCCAACGTTCATGGCCCCGACCTTCACTACGGCCACAGGCCCCGCGGCGCTCTCGATATAGCTTATTAGCCTTTCGTTCCTTGCGAAAAGCCCCGGAACGCCGCGCACCATGAAGTCCTGGACAGTGAAGAGCCTGCCGGGCAGCGCGAAGTACCCCGCGACCTCGCCGGCCACAGGCGAATGTATGCGGTGATAATCGCCCGGCGAGAGGTACAATGTTAAAAACGAGCCGTCTACGAAATTACGGTGATAATCGGAGGGGATGAGGTCCGAAAGCGCATAACCTACGCCTTTGGCCTGAAACACGGTTCCCCCTTCGATCTGTCCATGCTGATCGACTCGGGCATCGACCGGGGACACGACGGAGCCGGGACTGGCGTCCACTACATGAACTCCGGGTTTTAGCCTTCTCGTAAAAAAGGCGTCGAGCGAGCCGAAGCCTCCGGCCGGACGCTCGATCTCGTCGGTTTTTACGCCGAAGCGCACGGAGTACCAGTCCGTTATCCGCTCGAGCAGAAAGGCCGGAAGCGGAATCCTCGCCGCGTATCCGAAACAGCGGGAGAGCAGGCTGGTCGGAATAATCCTGAACAAAAATATGGAAAGGGACTTCATATATTTACCAATGATAATTGTCGTCTCCACAGGGACGGGACATCATCCCCCGCGGAATCCACTAAAGTCAAGTTTTCTTTATACTGATCAACAGAACGTCGAACGTGAAACCGGAATGATTGTTGAAGGTCGACAGAGCCTCAACCAGGGCGTGGACTATATCCATCGAGGACTCGGCGAGGTTTTCGTTTAAACACTGCACGATCCTGTCCTCCCCGAAAATATTCCTGCCGTCCTCGGTCGGAATCTCCGTCACGCCGTTGGAATAAAAAAGCAGGATGTCCCCGGGCTCAAGCACGAAGGAGATATCCTTGAAGGAATGCCGCTTGGCCAGGTCGCCGCCTATCGCGGTCTTGTTAAGAACGACGAAGCCTTTCTTCATGGCCTTATACAATATTGTGTTCATCCGGCCCAGCGAGGAGGCCCTCGTCTTGCCGGTTTTCGGCTCGATCTGGAAAATCGTCATATAGACCAGCGAATTCAGCTCGCTCAGCGCCCTGTCCAGCTTGGAGACCACAAGATTTATGAGCGCCGACGGGACGATTTTCCTCGACGAGAGCGACTTGACGAGTGTGCGCATCGCCGCCCCCACGTATGAGGAGGCCGCGTCGTAACCGGTCACATCGCAGCCGGTGATCTGGTAGAGCCCATCTTCGAGTAAAAAAGCGTCGATAAAATCGCCGGACATGAGCTCCACGGGCAGATAAACGGAGGCGATGTCGAGCCCGTCCACATCTCCGAAGCGGGGAAACAGCTTCGCCTGGATCTCGCGCATGTCGAGCAGGCCCTTGCGGTATTTCCCACCGGCCTCCGCGTCTTCGCGCCCCGGTCCGTCCGCCTGGTCCGCGAGCATCTCCGCGAGAAACAGACCAAGCGCCTTTTCCGCCGGCCCCGTCGGAGAGTGGCCCTGCATAACGATAAATCCGGCGCCGGCTTCACCGGCGAGGGGGAAAAGCGACGAGTAGACCTCTCCGCCGGTATCTGCAAATTTTAGATTCAACACCGGCGAGCCTTCAATCGAATCGAGGGCTCCGGTCTCGACAAGGCGCGTGATGGCCACCACCGGAAAGGATCCATCGAACATCTTCTTCATCTTCGAGATATAAGAACCGTCCCGTCGCACGATCACATCCAGACAGCCGATGGAAAGCGTGTCTTTCAACGGATCGAGGGAACGCATTAGCCGTTCGATGAAGGTTTCGGCGCCCATTCGCTTTGTATTCGCTCCTCCGCTGTGAAACACGATCCTTCCGGAAACGCTCATCCAGCCAATCGATAAATGCAACCGTTTTTTATCTTGCCAAAAGCCCCCGTCCGCTGATACAAAGTCGTTCCGGCATGGCCGCGCTACGGCCGGCCATCGGACTTCGAAAACGGGGACATCACCGCGGGTATGGCGCCATGATTATCGAACAGATCGAAGTCACATGGATGTCGGTATTCTGCTATCTCCTCTGCGACGAGGAGACGCGCGAGGCCGCGCTTATCGATCCCGCCGGTGATTTCGATGCAATTTTCGGCGCGGTCCAGCGACATCGGGCGACCGTGCGCTATATAATTAACACGCACGGCCACTGGGATCATACATCGGGAAACGACCGTGCGGTCAAGGAGACAGGTGCGACGCTCCTCATCCACGAGTCGGACGCCAGACAGGCGCGAAGCATCCCCAACCGCGTGCTGTCCCGCACCCTTGGTGGCAGGATCTCGCCCGAGCCGGTCAGGCTCCTCAAAGGCGGAGAGATCATCCCGCTGGGCCGCCTGAGCCTCGACATCATCCATACTCCGGGGCATACTCCCGGCGGCATCTGTATTCTCGCCGAAGGCAATCTGTTTACCGGCGACACCCTTTTTACCGAGGGCATGGGGCGCACCGATTTTCCGGGCGGGTCCCAGTCGGAGATCATGAATTCCATCGTCAACATCATACTCCGGCTCCCCGACGATACCAAAATCTGGCCCGGACACAATTACGGCAGGTTCCCCGTCTCGACCGTCAGGGAACAGAAGCGTTATTACGCCTGAGTTCGGAACGATGTGCATGAGGATGATATCGCGAACATGCTGCCTTGTCCTTGCGGCATTTGCGCTCTCGGCGGGAGAGACGGCGGCGGAAGACAACTTCATCCCATGGAATGCGGACGTCAAGGTCGGAGACGAGCTGCTCCCTAAAACACCTTCCGGCCCCCGCCGCGAACGAGCGGTATACGGCGCCCCACAGGCGGCCGGGCACCTGCTCATACGGTTTTTCCAGGTGGTGATATCGCCCCAGGACGGTCCGAACTGCCGCTTCCATCCCACCTGCAGCGCCTACGCGGCCGCGGCGGTCGAACGCTTCGGCATGTTCGCCGGCTCGCTATTGGCCGGAGACCGAGTGCTGAGGTGCAACCCCTATACCCCTCCGGGGGAGGACCCGCTGCCCATGGAAATCTTCGGGAGATAGCCGGTGCACATGCGCCTAACGTCAGTTCTCACCGGATGCGCCCTGCGGGGGCTTCTCGCGGCCCTGTCGGCCATTGCGGCGCTATCCGGGGACCCGGCGACCGCCGCGGACAATTTGGTGGGATTTCAATCCGCCTTTGTCCGCTCCCTGTACCGCGAGGGTCGGCATTTCGAGTGCATAGCCGAGACCAGAAGGCTCATGGGCCTTCTGCCGGCGGCCCATGAACGCGAGCTCGAGCACTTCATTAATGTCAATTACTACCTCGCCGGGCAATACCGAACCGTGGTGCGAAATCTACAGGCTCGCAACGAAAAACGCGATAACGACGCCCTGATGCTGTACTCCCAGGCCCTTGCCCGGCTTGGGTCCTATGCCGAGGCCGTGCGCGCGCTGAACGACGCGGCCTCTCCGCCGGGAAGAGCGGTCGATGGGGAGCTCTTCGTCCGCTCCGTGGAGATCCGCCTCCTGGCGGGCGATTTCGCCTCGGCGTACGAAAAGGCGCGCGAGGGGGCGGCGCTCCATCCGGATTCCGTTCTGCCTTCACTGCGGGACCGCCTCGCGTCGCACGACGCGCTTGCATCGCGCTCGAGGAGCCTTGCCGCCGCGCTTTCAGCCGTCTTTCCGGGCGCGGGACAGGCCTATGCCGGAAGAACGGCCGACGCCCTTCTCAGCGCGGCTGCGGTGCTCGCTCTGGGGGCCGGCTCCGTCCTCACCTGGAGGGCGGGGCATCGCGGTGTCGCGTTTACGCTTGGCTTTTTTACGGCCCTTGCCTACGGCGGCGGCATATACGGCGCGTGGAACGCCGCCGGGGAATACAACAGGTCCCAAAACGAACGATTCGCCTCGGAGGCGCAAAGCTTAATACCAGAATACCGGCCATATCGCAACGGCGACCTGCCGGGACCGCTTAGATAGGTAGCGCCGATGTGGCTCCGCGCCGAAAGCGCCGCCCGCGCCGCGGGAATGGCGGTCATTATATTCCTCTGCACGCTCCCGCTGAGGCTTTACGCCGAGGGTGAAGACATTATAGCGCTCATGAGGGCGAACCTGAAAAGCGGCGACTACTATTCGGCCGTCACCGAGGGGATGCGATACCGCCATCTTAACCCCGACGGGCCGCTTGTACCGGCCTCGCTCCTCCTCTCCGGGGAGGCCAGCTACAGGGGAGGCAATTACTACGAAGCCTCGGAATCCTTCAGGCTCTGCTACCAGTCATACCGATCGGCGCCCGAGGGACGGAAGGCCCTCCTTTCGCTGGGATACATCCGTCTTATGACCGGCTCGCCGTTTTTCGCGCTCCGCACCTATCAGGAATACCTGTACGTCTATCCTGAAGGGCCCGGCCGGGAGGAGGCGGAAATAGACGCCTGTTACGCCATGGCGCTTCAGTTGGATTTCGAGGGGGCCGGGACGGCGCTCGCGGCGTATGGGGCCTCCTTTCCTGACGGCGCCTTCGCGGACCGGGCGCGCGAGCTTCAGAGGCTCATGGACGAGGAGATCGAGCGCCCGCGGAAAAACCTGGCGCTTTCTATTGGAGGTTCCATTCTCATTCCAGGCTTCGGACACTTCTATACCGGAAAATATCTGGAGGGCCTACTTGCCCTTTTAACCAACTCCGCCTTAATCTATCTAATTTACGACGCGTGGCGGGACGATAATAAATTCAGGATGGCGGTATTCAGCCTGGCGGAATTTACGGTATACCAGTACTCCCTGGTATCCTCCGTCCGCAATGTATACGAATACAACAGCAGGGAGCCCTTCCAGCGTTCGGCACGGCTTGCCGTACGCCGGCATTTTTAATTCGAGCATGCGTCGAAACGATGGGTGAATATCTCAACGGAAGCGTGACGGAACTAACGGCGGCGCTCGAGGCCAGCCGTTCGATCCATATCGAAAACCTGCTCAAGGAACGCGACCTGGAGACGATCGCCTCCGTCCTGTTGGAGGACACCTTCCGGGACACCGACATAATGCGGAAGGACTCGCTGGACCGGTTCCTGGACTATGCGGCATTCAAGGCCAGGACCGGCATTCCGTACATACCGAGCCTCGCCTACCCTTCGATGAGAATGATCGATCCCGAGCTCGAGTCCAGGGTCATAGAGCTGGTAAACGAGCATCTCTACCCGGAAATTGTGCTCAAGATACTTAAATTTTTTACCAGAAACATGCACGATTCGGACTCGAACCTGCACGTCGCATGGCTTATACGCTCCGACGATATAATCCGCTCGATCTACGAAACATATATTCGCTTTCGTTCCGACGTTTTCGAGTCCGACCCGGACACGAGGAGCGTAAACGTGAAGCGGATAATGCAGGCATCACCCCGCACCGACAACAGCGTCGCGTCCCCGCTCGACGCGGCCTGCCGGCTCAAATACGTGCTGGAATTCATCGCGCTGAACCGGAACGTCTCGCATATATTTACCGAGGAGGAGCTCAGGCTCGCGCCGGAACGGCGGTAGGAAGCCTCAGAGCCCGGTTTTTGGAAGCCGCTCTATTACGCTGTTTTCCCCTAGGTCCATCTCCCGTATCGATATGTTCCTGTAGCGCTTCGAGTCCCCGAATCCCTCCAGCGCGTTGAACTCGGGCTTATAGGTTCTGATCAGCCAGAACATGACGTCCTGCATGTCCTGTATATTGGTATCGATAACGGTGTATTTATAAAAAAGGCCCCGCCTTTTAATACTGGCGTTGATTTCGGGGAATTTGCTGAAGTCCGGATCGAGAAAATTCTTTAGGGCCATTCGAAGTCCGTCACGCCAGCAGCTATAGAAGATGAGATATTCCATCGCGCCGCCGGCAAGCCGTTCCATGAGGCAGAGTATGCCCGGCATCTCGGGAAGGATCCTCGAGGCCGAATGCTTATCGTATTCTATAAGGCGTGACCAGGCAATGGTGTAGAAAACATCGTCGTTTACCACTGTCTTTTTCATTGACGTTCCCTTTCCCTTTTGGCCTTGAGGTCCGATATCAGCTCGTCGAGCACAAACAATAGCTTTCTCGCCCTCAATTCGACGTCCCTCTCGGCGAACACCTCGTACCTTCGCGGAAATTTCAATATGAAATAATTCGATACAAAATCTGCAAGCTGCGTGAGACTGACCAGAAAATTGAGGAGATGGATCAGCTTGTCGGACTCGTTGACGTTTATCAGAAAGATTAGTTCCTGTGACTTCTTCCTGAGGCCCTCACGCAGCCGTTCCTGCCCGGGGCGCTCCGCCTCCTCGATAGGCTCGTATTCGGCCGTACGGAACTTCATTGCGCGAAGGACGGTCACCCTGGAGATGCCCTTGAGCTGAAGGTTCCAGGCCCCCTCCTCCCGCTTTATCTCCACCACCTCCGAGAGGGTGGCCGGCTTTCCTCGAGGAAACAGGCCGTCAAGCACGGTGCGCACCGGAAGCGCCACCACCCTGTCCCCCTGGCCTATTCCGGCGAGATTCCGGCCGGCCGACCTGAATGAAAGGTTGCAATAGGGGAACACCACCTGCCTCTGCAGATAAATTATGGGAAGAGATCTGTCGTTCATTATCCGCGCCGTATTTATCGAACAGCGATGCGCATTTGACTTCCGCTTATCGCATGATACGAAGTAAAAAAATTATTGTATTATTTGTCAATATGTATATAGTTACGAATGGCTGGAACAGGGAAATGAAATATCGGCCGCCCGCGGCGGAAAACGCCGGAATACGGGCTTTTCCGTTCTGACGGCCGCGGCGGAGAGGGCGTTACACTCGTTATCGGGGAAATGATCATGGAAGAGAAAAGGAAACACAACAGGCTTCAAAAACGCATGAAAACGGAGGTCCATTCCGACCAGGGGCTCACGCTCAGCGCGACATTCGACCTCAGCTCGGGCGGGCTGTTCATAACCACCCCCGAGCCTATGGAAGAGGGCTCCCGGGTAGAACTCGCGCTGTACGTCCCCGGCGAGGAACCCATAAATCTAAAGGGCGTCATTCGCTGGAAACGCGAGGATGAGTCGGAAGACAGCAAGGCCGGAATGGGCATAGAATTCCTCGATGCCTCGAAGAAGGACATCGAGGCCTTCAAGAAGCATTTGAGCTGAACGTTTCGGGAAGGGCGATCAGTACCCCGGCGCACACAAGCCGCGCCTCCGGTTTCGCCTCACGGTAGCGCCTGCAGGCTGAAAGCAGCCTATCCCGCTCCAGCTCCACCTGTGCGATCTCATTCCTCGTGCGGGTGAGCGCGCCGCGCATGTCCTTGCCGAACCACTTCTGCCTGCATTCCTGCCGCTCGAGTTGTTCCGAAAGCTCCCTTATTCGGCTTTCGGACGCCTCGGTTATCTTTTCGATTTCCGGATCCATCGACAGCCCCAGGGTTTCCCGCAGCTCGTCGAGCCTGCGCTCCACCCTTTTCCACAGCCTCAGGCGCGACTCCTCGAAGCATCGATCCATATTCGCCATGACGGCCTGGACCTGGCTTTTAAGCTCATCGGAATCGAGTTCCATCCCCTCCTGTTCTATAAACTCCCTTTCGATCTCATCGAGGTCTCCCTCCCCCCTTCCTGTTCCGTCGGACGCCACCACGAAGAGCTCCTGCGTCTTCGAATGCGCGTTGAACGTGACCAGATAACAGAAGACCATGCCACTGTATGGTTGACGATACCGTATCTGCTTGACGCCGGTCTTTCCGCCGAAGTCGTCGGAAACGCATCGCTCGAAGAGGGTGTCCACTATATGGTGTCCGAAGGCGAGAAACTCCATTCCCTCGTTTTCGAGCGCCACCCTGCTGTCGAAACTTCCGAAGCGCGGAAGCTCGGGCGCGCGGCCGTGGAGGCGCTTTATCCTGTAAAGCCCTGTCCTGGGGCTCCTTCTTCCGAGATATTCGCCGACCAGTCCGTCCTCCCCGGCCATGCGCTCGACGAAACGCTCTATGCGCCGGTTGGAGAACCGCCGCTCTTTCATGGTTATGGAGTAATACTCGTCGTAATTGAAATCCATATTTCGCATAACTGTAAGTTCGGAGAGCTTTTCATAGCTCCTGCGCGCGTTCTCGATCTTTTCGTCGATCTCGGCGAGGAGCTTTCGGCGCGGGCTCCCTCCGACCGCCATTTCCATGAACAGTCTCGAGAGCGCCAGCTCGTCCTCAATCCGGCCAAGCAAAACGTCGGGCACCCCGATCGACTCCTCGAAGAGCCTGAGTTTTTTCTCCAGCACCTCCAGAACGCGCTCGGCGACCGTATCCCTGGTCGAGAAGTTGTAGATAAAGACGTCGTGCGGCTGGCCGAACCTGTGAATTCTCCCGATACGCTGCTCGATTTTGAGCGGCGACCAGGGAAGATCGTAATTGATGAGGACGTTGCAGAACTGCATATTGCGCCCCTCGCCTCCCGCCTCCGTACAGATGAGCACCTCTGCGTTTTCCTTGAACTCGAGGATGGCCCTCTCCTTCTCGTCCCTGTCCATGGATCCGTGAAACAGCGCTACCCGAAATCCACGGAGAAGGCCGTGGAGATACTCCTGGGTAGTGCGAAACTGCGTGAATATGACGAACCTGGCGCATCCCTTCCCGCGAAGCTGGCGCAGAAGGGACAATAGTTTTTCCCCCTTTTTATTGCGCTCTATGGAGCGAGCGAGAACGAGCAGGCGGTCCAGCGTGGCGATCTCCTCGCGAATCTCCGAGGCGCTTTTACGGGCGGGCGCGGCAAGCGATTCGTCCGCGTTTTCGTCGTCTATGTCGGCGTCATCGGGATCGAACCCATCCGTCCCGAGGAGGGATTCGGCGCGCTCGAGCATGCCTGCAAGGTTGTCCCGCCTCTTTGCAAGCGCGGAGAGAAGCGCGTAAGAGGAGGAGTCGAGGAGTTTCTGGAATACGGTCATGACAAATCCCACCGCCCTGTTTTCCGACTGCATGGCCCTGTTGAACTCCTCGACCACATAGCGGGTGGTCGCGTCATAGAGCTCGCGCTCTTCGGGGTACAGTTCGAAACGCACCGTGCGTGCGTAGCGACGGGTAAAACCTCCGACCTCCTTTTTGGTCCGGCGGATGAGCACCGACGAAAGGCGGTCGCGAAGCTCCGCAAGGTCGGCGTCGTCCGCGCAAAATCGGTTATAAAAGGTCTGGAACGGGCCCAGAAGGTTTTTGTCTACGAGCCGCGCCAGATAGTAGAGCTCCTCGATTTTTCCGCGGAACGGGGTCGCCGTAAGTAGAAGAAGAGAGCGCGCATTGCGCGACAGGACCTCGGCGACATTATACGCCAGCGTGCTGCGCTGCGAATCGCGGCGCAGGCGGTGCGCCTCGTCGAAAATGACCGCGTCCCATCGGGAGGAGGCCAGGGCCTCGCCGAACGCCCTGTTCTTGATGAAGTCAAGCGAGCATATCGCCTTTTCGCAATACTGCCAGGGGTTGGACCCGCGCCCCCACAGGGCCTCCGCGCGGCGGATGAAGCGCCGGTCGAGCACCTCGAAGCGCTCGTTGAACTTGTTTTCCATCTCGTGCTGCCACTGAAGAAGTAGAGACGCGGGGGCGACAATGAGTATCCTTGAATACGCGTGACGGTAGACGAGCTCCTTGATGACCAGCCCCGCCTCTATGGTCTTGCCCAGACCGACCTCGTCGGCTATTATGAAGCGCTTGTTGAGGCTGTTCACGATGCGGTGCGTGCTCTCGACCTGGTGGGCCAGTATGCGCGTGCGTGAATTGGAGAGCGAGAGTATCTTGTCGTTGGCGTGGGCAAGGCGAAGAGCGCAGGACTCCGCGCGCAGCTCGAAGCGCCGGCCGGCAGGAAGGATTCCGGCTTCCAGAAGCGAGCGGATTTCGTCCTCGCCCTGTATACCGTATTCGGCCGGTTCCTCCGGCACGAACGTGAATAGGTCTTCGGCTGTTGTCGATATCTCCGGTTTCATTCCTTTTTCCACGCCCGGCATACCGGCGCTGCCGTAAAAAAGGCCCCTGTAGGAGCCACGCCTGGATATGCCCGGGCAAAAACGATCTGGATTGGATTATGCGAATGCGACATAATACGGCCGGCCGCGGGATTTACAAGTTTTTTTTTGGGAAGGCCGTGGGCCTTCCCGGGACGCCTCAGCGCATCTCCTTGCTGTACACTCCCAGACTGAAGGGGATGTTTTCGTCGAGGATGGGCCTAATTGGCTCGCTCCGCTCCTTGAAGGCGCGGGCCATGTTTACCCGTGCGAACTCGTTCTCCCGGTCGATGCGCTTCGCGTAATCTATGGCCTTCCAGTAGCTCACGTTGCTGCGGGTTTCATCTTTTCTAAGCTCGTATATCGCGCCCAGATTGTTGTAGGCCGTGGCAAGCGTCTGGAAGATCTTCACATGGTCGGCCCGGTCCGGGAATACCTTGCTAATCGATTCCGCCTGCCGCTCGAAGATTGAAATGAGTTTTAGGTACTCGCCGCGCCCGGCCTGAAGGTTGTCGAGGTGATAAAAGGCGTTGCCCATGGCGAGCATTACCTCGGGGCTGTCCACGGACTCCTCATTGAGCGCGAGCCAGCGGTTGAGCGCGGCCTCGTAACGGCCGTTCATGTAATCGATACGGCCCAGATTATAGAAGAGCTCGGGCGACTCGAAGCCCTCCTTTAGCGCCGCCTCGTACTTTTCGCGGGCGATGGTATAATTGGCCTGCTGTTCGAGTTCGGCGTCCAGCGGCTCCTCTTCGAGCTCGTCGCCGAAACGGTATCTGACCTTGTCGAAGAAGTAATAGAAGATATTGCCCATTAGAAAATAGGTGTTTCCGAGGTTCTCGGTCTTGTAATAGAAATCCTCGAGGGTAAAGTCGGGCGGCGAGCCGTGGGCCTTCACTGCCTCCCGGAAAAGCCCGTAGGCCTTTGCAGGTTCCTTGACCAGATAATGGTACTCGCCGAGCAGGTGCAGGGCCGCAAAGTAATTGGGCATCTCTTTGCAGGCCTTTTCGGCATAGTTTTCCATAAGCTTCAGGTTCCCCTCCCCCCGGTTAAGCCTCGCGTAAAGCACGTACTGCTGCGCGTAATGCGGGTCCTTCTGGTGGAGCGCCTCCAGAACGGCCTTCGCGGCCGGAAACGGATTGTCCGCCGGGTCCTTGAATCGCGTGGACTGGACCCCGTAATCCACGCGGATATTTACGCTGTCCGTGCGTTTTTTCCCGATGTAATAGGCCGCAAGCTTCCCGAGGAGGGGCGACGGGAGATCGGTGAGCATTTTTTTGTCCACGAGGTCGGAGTGGATGGACATCACCCGCGGCATTACGTCGCGTTCGATGTAGAGGTTTAGAAGCCCGGAATGGCCCACGACCGACTTGCTGTCCTGTTTGAGTATGTCCTCATAATACTGGCGGGCCTTGACGTACTGCCCCAAGTGCATGTACGCATTCCCTATACCGTAGAGTGCCGTCTCATTGCCGGGCTTGCGGTTTAGGACGTATTTGTAGTACTTGATCGCCTTGTCTAGCCTCGACTCCTTCTCGTCGGCCTTCTTGATCCTGTTATATACGCCCTCCGGCACCCTGGAGTAGAAATAGCCCAGGTTGTTGAGCGTCTCGATATCGACCGGATTGATTTTATTGGCCCGCTCGAGCTTTCCAAGAGCGAGCTCAAATTCACGCCTGTCCAAATAGGCCCGGCCGTAGGCGTTGTATCCGGGAAGATAGTCCTTGGCGTAATCGTTGTCCACCCTGGAGAAGAGCGTCTCGGCCTTCTCGTAATCCTTCACTTTCTTGGTTACAGGATCGCCCTGTTCGCGGATAAGAGCGACACCTTCCTTGATAAGCCGTTTGGCCATCACGGGCTTGTAGATGAACTGATAGCTCAGTATGGTGACTGTAAAGGCGGCCAGCGCGGCTATCGCCCCAATGCGCGTGGCCTTGAACAGGCGCTTCTGGCGCTCCAGTCCCTCGCGGGTGTATTCGGGACGCGAGGTTAGCACGCGCCTTCCCGGCGCCGGGCCTTCGCTTATATCGATGCTTCGGCCGAGTTTTCCCTCCAGAAATCGGTTTATGCTCTCCTCGGATTTTCCCGAGAGGATCATATCGATGAGCTGCCGGGAGTCCCGGGGCGGCAGGATGTCGTTTAAGATGGCTTCCTTGACTGCCTTTCGTAGCGCGGGATGGAACAGCAATAGCGCCTTTTTGAGGCGCTTGATGTCGCGCTCGGAAAGATCGTCTTCTTCCTCCTCGCGGGCCCTGGCGCGCCCCTTCCTGGGTTTTTCGACCTCCGGCGGCGGCTCCTCCTCGACATCCGGAATCTCCTCGGTGCTTACCGCCTCCTCGATGCGGCCGATGCCGGGAATAATCTCCTCCTGCTCCATCCCGATATCGAGATCGGGCGATGGCGCGGCCCTTCGGGCCTGAGGCGGCGTTTCCTCCATACTGAGTGGCTCGGGGATCCCCTCGTCCTGAAAATCCCCCATGAAGTCAGCGGCGGGAGGCGGGCTTGACGGCAGGTCGCTTTCCGGGACCATGTCGCCCAGGTCTATCTCGGGTATATCGGCCGCGCCGGCCTCGGGCATGTCCTGCATCTCCTCGACGGAGATATCGGAAAGGGCGCCAATGTCGAACTCGGGCTCTTTCTCGATATGCACTTCGGGTGGCGCCTGAAAGGGCTCCTCGATCGGCCCCAGGTCCATGTCGAAGGAGTCGATGGATTCCTCCGGACCGGCGGCTTCTTCAGCGATCGGCCCCCTCTGGGCCTCAGCCTCTTCGACGTAGCGGTCGTCGGAAACATCCTGTAAATCGACCGATTCGGGCTCCATCGAGGTGAGCTCGTCAAGCTCCTCTATCGAGGTGCGGGCCTTTCCAACTTTCTTCGGCGGAGATGGGGCCTCCTCCAAGGCCGCAGGCTCTTCTCCGGGCGGCGCCTCTATCTCCGTCGGGACCTCGACCGCCGCTTCGTCAAAGCCGATCTCCTCGAGATCGGCGACCTCGTCTGCGGGCGGCTCCTCCACCATTTCGATGATATCGGTAATGTCCTCTATCTCATCCGAGGCGGGCGGGGGCGTTTCATCCAGTTCGACGAGGTCGGAGCTCAGATCGAGCTCGTCTTCGAAACCCCCGGGCTCCCCCGATGGAGGCCCCTGAGCGGCTTCGGCAGGGCCCTTTTCCGTCTGCTCGCCGGGCAGAAGTCCCAGTATCCTGTCGATCTCGTTCTGCTCTTCCGGGGTGTACGCTGTTCTTTCTTCGCTATCGCCCATCACCGTTTACAGTCCCGAGGCGGATTGTTCGCTTCGACCCTAAGCTTCGTGCGTCGCGACGGGCCAAAAAGCGACATAATTCAGAAGAATCCATCGTTTTATAAAAAGCAATTACTTTTCGTGCCACCGCGCGTCATGCGGAAGAAAAGCGCCATCTTCGCTCGAGGCCGGGCGCGGAATTCCGGAAACGATCCTTTTTTACATAAATATTTTCTCTTTAGTTATCGACATAAGTACTATATCGCTGTAACTCATTTTGGCACAGAGGTCCTCGCACATGGGATTCCGCACCATCTTCGCGCTTCTGCCGGTACTGCTCGTCGCCTCAGCCCCCATGGAGGGCGGACCACCAGGGGAGAAAAGCCACTACCAGCTTCGCTTTCTTCGGAACGCGCAAACACCGGTGGAAATGAAACTGATCCGGTACGACACGGGACGACAGAAACAGGTGGTGGAAAGGGGTACCCTGATTACGTATAAAAGCCGCTCGGCGCGACGCGTCCTTCTGGCCGGGGACTTCTCGCACTGGAAGCCCCTGCCAATGGAACGGGGTGAGAACGGCGTATGGTATCACTTTCTCGTCCGTGAGCCCGGGGAGGAACGTCCGCGCTATAAACTCATCGTGGATGGCGTGTGGACCCATGATACGGCCAATCCGATCCGCGACGACGATGGCATGGGATCATATGTTTCAATACTGCCCGGCCTGGACGCCTCGGAGGGTCTCCATCTCACCTACCGGGCGATAGACGACTACACGGTTGAATTCCGGCTGCGCCGCCCGGAGGCGCGTATGATCTCGCTGGTGGGCGATTTCAACAACTGGAACCCCGAGAACGATCCGCTGACGCGCGGCCGCGACGGCATATGGAGGCTGCGAAAAAAGCTTAACCGGGGCGATTTTCGTTATTGTTATATTATCGATGGGGAATGGTCGCTCGACCTGTACAACAAGGAGACCGCCTCGAGCGACACGGGCCGGATATGCTCTCTTATCCGGATAAAAAAACCCGGCGGGAAGCCGTAAAGGCGCAATACCGCGCCAGGCAGCATTCCGCGCACAGGGGCTTCTTTTTACAAACGGACTTGCCGTGATTTACGATGAGGGCGTGGTACTCGTTGTACTCGGCGACATCACCGGCGAACCGCCGATGAAAAAGACTCTGCGTCTCCGCGTAGCCCTCGCCGCCCCCAAGCACGCCAATCCGGCCGAAGATCCGCATGGTGTAGGCATCCACCACAAAAACCCGCCGCTTTAGCGCATACAAAAGAATAGAGTCGGCCGTTTCCGGGCCCACCCCATTTATCCCAAGAAGCTCCTTTCTAAGGCGACCGGTATCGATCCCGCCCAGCCGGGCGAACGAATAGCCGTATGCGGAAAACCAGTCCAGAAAATTTCTTAGCTTTTTGGCCTTCTGGTTGTAGTAGCCCGTGGGTCGTATGAGCTGGGCCAGGCTTTCGGCCGGCTCCCGGTGCAGGGCTTTCGGGTTGAGAAGCCCTTCCTCCTTCAGCCTTCGGATGGCCTTCTCGACATTGGCCCACGAGACGTTCTGGGTGAGGATCGCGCCTATAGCGATCTCGAAATCGGTTTCGCCGGGCCACCAGCGCTGGGGGCCATGGCATGCGTAAAGCGCGCGGTAGATCGCCGCTATGGACGCCACGGCCTAAAAACTCATGGGCAGGCGCTTGGATTCCGGCTGATCGACGAGCACATCACCGTCCTCCTTGTATTTTTTAAGGAGGAAATGCGTGACCGTGGACTGCACGTTCTTGATTGTGGCGAGCTTTTCCGATACGAAGAGCGAAACCTCTTGAAGGGTCGGTCCCTCGACCTGCACAAGAAGATCGTAGCTTCCGGACAGAAGGAAAACCGACGACACCTCCGGATAGCGGTAGATGGATTCCGCGACCGCGTCGAAACCCACGCCGCGCTCCGGGATGACCTTCACCTCGATGAGCGCGCGCACCTGGTTGTTGCGGACCCTCATCCAGTTGACATGGGTTTTGTATCTCAGGATTATCCTGTCCTTCTCGAACTGCTTTATGTATTTCGACACCCTGCTCTCGGCCACGTCGAGCTGGCGCGCGATGTCCTCCGCTGTCGCCTTGGCGTTGGCGCTAAGTATCTCGAGGATTGCCTCCCCAATTTCGTCGGTCTTGTATGCGCGCATCGCGATCTCCTGGTCCCCGTCACGCCGGATACCGGCGCCCTCTCAGCTCTCCTATCGCCCGGTGTGGGACGCCGTTCGCGCCGGTCAAATCCGCAGCCTGTCCGGAGAGCGTACTTCAATCGAATTAACGCTTTACCGCCCGCTCCGTCAATAGTATTTTGCCATACCCGAATTAATTTACCGTGCGGCTCAAGTTAATAAAATGAACGAAAAACACGAAATATCATTCCCCGCCGCGGAAGGCCCCTTCCGTTCGCGGCCCGGACGCGCGCGCGTGCGCCCGGAGGGCGGTCTCCGGGCGCCATGAAGAGCGGCCTTCCCATCCTCATCCTCGTGCCGCACGCCGGACGGAGCGTGCCGGACGAACTCGCCGGGTACGAGATTCTGGGTGACTTCGAACTGTTTTTCGAGTCCGACGCCTGCGCCGACGTGCTTTTCGACTTCGGCGATAGCGTCGCCGCGCGCATAGACTCGCAGATAAACCGCCTGTTTGTGGACCTGGACCGCCACCACCTTTCGCTCGCTCCCCGCACCGACGACGGGGTTGTAAAAAAGCGAACGAGCTCGGGCGTTCCCATCTACCCCCCCGGCGTGTTCCCCGACGAGATCGCGATAAACAATCTCCTTATGCGCTATTACCACGGATTCCATCAAACCGTCGAAAAGATACTCGAGAGCGGCAGGGTGCGCCTTGTACTCGATTGCCACACGATGATGGCGGTGGGCCCCAAACACGCGGCGGATCCGGGAAGGCCGCGCCCCATCGTTACCGTAAGCAATACCGTCATGGACCGCGGCGAGCCGGTGCGCACGTGCCCCGACGAGACGGCGCGCGGCCTGCTGGAATCCATGAGGAAATCGCTCGGAAGCGAGGAATGGACAGTTGGCGAACCCTTTGCGCTCAACAGCCCGCGGTTCGACGGACACATCATGCTCCGGCACGGGCGCGGGAAAATCCCGCTCCTTAGGCTTTCCGTATCGCGCGCCCTTTTCATCAACGACCGCTACTTCCGCCACGACGATCTCTCCGTAAACAACGTGCGCATGCTCGACCTCAGACGAAGGATCTGGCAGGGCATCGAGCGTTTCTATCGCAGATATTTCTGATGCGCCCTTAGGCGTTTCGGACCGCTTAAACGAAGTATATCCGATCCGTGGCCGCGAAGGCCGAGCCGCCCCACGAAAAAAACGAGTGCGTAATGTAAAAAAAAACGGCTGTACAGTTGCCGCCGCTTCTGAATTGTTGTATATTCCTAAGATTTGCATTGCCGTCCGTGCGCCGCACGGAGGGGGATCACGCTGACTACATCGACCCGCGCAAGGCGACGACGAGGCTCGCGACGCCGCGCAGACAATCACACTCGACCGGAGAGGCGCCGATGAGGTTCATACTGACGATTGCATTCATATTTTTCATGCCCGTGCTTATCCATGCCCGCGTTCTGGTCGTTACCGCCTTTCCATACATCGCCGACATCACGCGCATCGTGGGCGGCGACGGGGTGGAGGTGCACTCCCTCGCCTCGGGGACGAGCCATCCCCATTACGTCAACGCGAACGGCGCGGCGGCGCGGGCCATTGGAAAGGCCGATCTCCTGATCGTCAACGGCGCCGGTCTCGAGGATGAATGGCTCGAGGGGATGCTGAAGGGCTCGAAGAACGCCGCCATCCAACCCGGAAAGGACGGTCATCTCGACCTCTCCGAGCTCGTGGATCTGATCGCGGAGGGACAAACCACGCTAAGGCGCACTCCACAGTTCACCCATAACGGGGTAAATCCCCATCACCATCTCGACCCGGCGAACATCCCCGTTTACGCGGATGCCATAGCGGCGAGGCTCCAAAGGCTCGATGAATCGAACGCCGGTCTTTACCGGGCGAACGCCCGTTCATTCGTGGGCGAGTGGAAGCGCAGGATGAAGCAATGGGACTCGCGGCTTTCCGACAGAAAGGGCTCCACCGTAATTCAGCGGCACGCCCTGTTCGATTATTTTCTCAGGCGGTATGACATCGTCTGCGCGGGCTCGCTCGAGCCGGCCCCCGGGGTTTCGCCCACTTTGCAACAGGCGAACATCATCCTTTCCGAGACGCCCGCCGACCGGACCGCGCTTATAATCCGCGACGTATTCAACACGGCCACGGCGGCGAACCATCTCGCCGCGCGGACCGGGATAAAGCTCGTTGTGCTTCCCCACGACGTAGGCTCGGTCCCCGAGGCCGTGGACATCTTCGCCCTCTTCGACGAGATCGTGCGCCGGCTCGCAGAGTAGCCCGCGATTTTTACTTGATATATTCCCGCGGCGCCCCTCCCTCTGAAGCTCAATCACCCGGCCGGAGGACGGTATGATGGCAACCGCGGCGATTCGCGCGAGCCGTACAGTGGCGGTTATATGCCTTTTGACGCTCGCCCTTGCCGGAAGCGCCGCGGCGTGCGACTGGTCCGACCTCGACGAAGGCGAGCGGAAGGTATTCGGAAGCGAGAAGGAGAGTAAATACAGCATCAACGCCTTTCTCGTCGAAAAGGAAGACTGGGAAGGGCACTACTCCTTCATGGCCCTGTGGCTGTTCAAGTATACGGATTATCCCCGGTACACATCCCTCCGCCTGCTCCCGTTCTGGTGCCGGCTGACGAGCAAGATCGACGACCGTCGCGGATATTTCATCCCCCTGCTCCTTCACTACGGCGAGCGCGACGGGAATTCGAGCATGATGGTAAACCCGCTGTACTATTCGAATATCAGCGGCGACGACGCCGACAGGGCTGTCCTGTACCTCTTCTGGTGGGGCCGCGACAGGGAGGCCCATGCCGATCATTCGTACTTCTACTCGCCGATATTTGGGACGCAGCACACCGTCCACCGCGGCGATTACGCACCGGGCGCCGAGGAACGCTGGAACCTCTCGCCGCTTCACGCCTACTGGTCGTCGCATAACCGGGACAGCTCTCTGAAAAAAAGAACCTGGTGGGTTCCACTCATCCCTCTCACCTATCATCACACGACGCAAAAATACGGCCACAGGAATATTCTGTGGCTTATAGACTACTCCTGGAGGTCTGAGGACGGGAGCGACCGGCTTGCACGGCTGTGGCTCGCGCCGCTTCTCTTTCACCGGCCTGGCTCCGACGGCTACACGCACCTGCTCCCGCCACTGCTCCTGAACAACCGCCACTCCGACGGTGCGTACTATACCCACCTTCTGCCCCTGTTTAGCCGGTGGAAGGGAACGGACTACGGCCGTGTTCCCGGCGAAAAGGAGTCTCGTGCCATCTACACATCCGGCCTACTCACACCGCTCTTCGGCCGCACTACCGCCCGCTACGGTGAAGACCGGTGGTCCGGGAAAAGCCTGGAATCGAGCTTCTGGTTTCCCGTCATCCCGCTCTACTTCCAGGGCTCGAATGCGATCGACGGCACGCACCGCAACCTTTTATGGGTATTCGACTGGCGCACCGCGCCCGAGGGCGGCCTTAAACGCTTCTGGCTGATTCCCATCATCTTCCACGAAACGGGCGAATCGGGTTATCGCTACTCCTTCCCGTTCTATATGCGGCCGGCCGGTTCGAGAAACGACGAGGGCATCTCGTACGGCCTGTTTCATTACAATAAGCGCACGGCCGACGAATCGGTGCGCTGGATGCTCATCTACTACGGCAGGAGCGCGCCGGTAAAGGGCGAGGAGGCCACGTACTGGGCGCCGCTCTATTTCCACGGCAAAACCCCGGAGAGGGACATCACGCTCTTTCTCCCTCTGTATTTCGACTATGAGAGCCCGAACAGGGAAATGCACATAAACATCCTCGGCATGTCCAAAAGCGTCGCCGCCGGCCCGGCCCCTGGCGTGGGCCTGGGGCTTGGCAGGGGAGAGCGCGGCTGGCATGTGGACAGCGAGCTCTCGTGGCTCTACGATGTCGTGAGCGTCTCGACTCGAGTCACGCTGGCGCGCCCGCCTCGCCAGGACGGGCCGGGCGTGCCGAAAGTGGAGACACCAATCGATACATCCGCGGCCGGGACGCCCGACGGAGGCGTACAGATACGCGAAAAGAAGACCTTTACGCGCGAGAATTCCGAGTATTTCTGGGGCTTCCGGCTGCTTTTCGGCCTTATGGCCTTCGAGATGGCGGACTCCAGGCGCCATTTCCGCCTGCTGCCGCTCTCCTGGCTGACCTGGGACAGGGAATCGGACGACCGCATACAATGGATACTCAATTACATTTCATACAAATCGGGCGAGGCGGAGTACCTTGTGTTTTTCCCGTTGTACGGCATGCAGCGCGAAGGTCGTTCGTTCAAACGCGGCTATGCGCTAAACCTGTACTGGGACGAGTACGACGCGACGAACGAGCTGCGCGAGAGGACGGTGCTCTGGCCCATCTTCAACTGGTACTCTTCGCCTGCAAAGAGCGGCTGGAGGATATTCCCGCTTATCTGGCGCCGGGAGCATAGGGAAAGCGGCCTGCTCATAAAGCGCACCACGAGCCCGCTGTATTTCAAAGCTTCGGCCGCGGCGGAGGACGCGACGAAATACTCGCGCTCGTTTTCGATCAGCCCTCTGCACTGCGCAAAAAGTGAGACCGTGGACGGCCGCAAGGCGGGTTTCTACTTCTTTCCGATCGTTCCGCTCTTCTACCGCTCGACCGACAACGGCGATACGCACGCCAACGCGCTATGGCTCGTCGATAGCGCGAGGAGCGCCGACGGCGCGGACTCCCGTCTATGGGTTATGCCCTTCTATTTTGCCCGAACGTCGCCGGATAAAAGCTACCGGTACGTATTCCCGCTCTTCTATTCGGCCTCTACGCCGCGGGAGGAACGCTCGCTCAAGCTGCTTCTGTGGAGAAGCGCCGACGCCGGCACGGGCGAGCGGTCTCTGCATCTCTTCCCACTCTATTATTC
Organism: Spirochaetes bacterium ADurb.BinA120; assembly: GCA_002069125.1. GTDB lineage: Bacteria > Spirochaetota > UBA4802 > UBA4802 > UBA5368 > MVZN01. Next base: position 6,278 of record MVZN01000008.1, on the reverse strand, counting down.
TTGGCTCTCAGAGCGGGCGTCTACTCGCTTCATTCTGCCCCTCTATTTTTCATCTCAATCGGAAAGCTCATCCAGCCGTTTTATAGCGGGGCTATACCTGCACTCCTCGCCCGCCTACAACCGGCAGAACCTCCTGGGACTCTTCGATCGTCGGGAGTGGGCCGATGCCGGGCACAAGCGCTACGGCCTGGCGTTCAACCTGTTAAGCTACGAGGTCTCGCCGGAGGTCCGGGCCTACCGCCTGGCCTGGGGCCTCCTTGCAAGCCACGAGTGGTCGCGCACCGGAGACGGCTACGACTTCAGCCTACTCTGGTTCATCTACAACCTTAAGCGAGAGGGCGATTACTTCCGCCACAGCTTCATTCCGTTCTGGTACTATGGGAGCGATTCGGACGAATGGGTGCTCTGTATCCCTCCGCTCCTTAGCTACATGAGCGCGGAGAGCGACGGCGACACCTTCCAGCTCTGGGGCCTGGGGGCGCTGTGGTACCGCAATCTTAAACCGGCCGAGCGCTACGAGCGGCGCATGCTGCTTCTCGGCATCCCGTATTATCATCTGGAAAGGCCCGAGCGCGGCTACAGCTCGACGGGAAGCCTATGGGGGCTCCTGTGGGAGTCCGAATCGGAGAGCGAAACGGGGTTCAAAAAATTCTCGGTGCTAAAGCTCCTCTACAAGCGCGTGGAGATGGACGGCGAGGTCCGCCACCAGGTGCTGGGTATAGGCTTCTAAGACCGCGCGAGGGACTCCAGATAATCGTATGCGGAGAGCGCCGCGGTGGCGCCGTCGGCGGCGGCCGCCACTATCTGGCGTATCGAGTCGCTGCGCAGATCGCCTGCCGCAAAGAGCCCCGGGATGGAAGTCCGCATGCGCGAATCCACCATTACCTCTCCGTACTCGTTAAGGATCTCTCCCGGAACGTACTCGGTGTTGGGCCGGTAGCCGATGAAGATGAACACGCCGTCGACCGTAAGATCCTTCATCGCGGCGGTTTTCGTATCCTCCAGGCTTATCGACTCCACCTTTCCGCTTCCATTGATGGAGCGAACCACGGAATTATAAACAGGTTCTATGATGGGGTTTTCCATCACCCGCTTTTGCAATAGCTTCGCCCCTCGGAAGGCGTCGCGGCGGTGCACAAGGAGCACCTTTGACGCGAAGCGTGTCAGGTAAAGCGCCTCCTCGAGCGCGGTGTCTCCGCCTCCCACCACGGCCGTCACCCTTTCCTTGAAGAAGGCGGCGTCGCAGGTCGCGCAATACGACACGCCCCTGCCGGTAAATTCGGCCTCGCCCGGAACGCCGAGCTTTAGAAGCGACGCCCCCGTCGCGCAGATGACGGCCCTCGCCCTGATGGCATCGCCGCCCACCGTCTCTATCTCGAAACAGCCGCCGCTCCCGCGCCGGATGGAGGAAAGCTCCACGCCGCGGATCTCGGCGCCGAGCCGCCTCGCCTGGTTTTCCATATTGCTCATGAGCTCCCAGCCGGGGATCGGGTCGACAAATCCGGGATAGTTTTCGACCTCGTAGGTGGTCATCACCTGTCCGCCAGGCGCGAGTTTTTCGATCACCACGAGGTCGATCCCTGCGCGCATTCCATAGATCGCCGCCGAAAGCCCGGCGGGGCCGGCTCCGACGATTACAAGCTCCTTCATCTTTTCGCTCCTGTTCCCATCGTGTCTCCAGCGCCCTGAAAGGCTCGTCACCTTGAATTATTTTTGCAATCACATTTTCTTCTGGGTCCGCCCATCAAAAATGTTGTTGAAAGCGAGCCAAAATTTTCATAAGATCGGTGACGCCACCGATGCCGGGCTCTTACGGCACGGATGCCGTTGAAACACCGCGCCGCGCGACAGAGCCGGCGATAATGGAGAAATGGCCCATGATCGAATACTTCGCCTCGCTGGGGCACATCACACAGGCGCTCGTCGCCACATGTTTCACCTGGGGTATGACGGCCCTTGGAGCCTCTCTGGTATTCATAGGGAAACACCCTGACCGCAAGGTGCTCGACTTCGCCCTTGCCTTTGCCGGAGGCGTAATGATCGCCGCGAGCTACTGGTCGCTACTCGCCCCGGCCATAGAGATGTCCGAGGGGGGGGCGCTCCCCGTCTGGGCGCCTCCGGCCGTGGGCTTTCTTGCCGGCGGCCTCTCCCTTCGCCTGGTGGACAGGGTACTGCCGCACCTTCACCGCTTTCTGCCGACAAGCGAGGCCGAGGGCATAAAAACCTCATGGCAGAGGAGCACCCTTTTGGTGCTGGCCATTACGCTTCACAATATCCCTGAGGGCCTGGCGGTGGGCGTCGCCTTCGGCGCGATAGAGGCCGGCCTTCCCTCGGCCTCTCTGGCCTCGGCGGTGGCTCTGGCTGTCGGCATAGGCATACAGAATTTTCCGGAAGGCATGGCGGTCTCGCTCCCGCTGCGCCGTGAGGGCATGGGCCAGGGCAGGAGCTTCTTCTACGGGCAGATATCCGGCATTGTCGAGCCCATGGCCGGCGTGCTTGGCGCATCGATCGTCATCGTCGCCCAGTTCATACTCCCCTACGCCCTCGCCTTCGCCGCCGGGGCCATGATTTTCGTCGTTGTGGAGGAGGTCATACCCGAGTCCCAGTGCGGCGGAAACAGCGACCTGGCCACCATGGGGGTCATGATGGGGTTCACCATAATGATGATCCTGGACGTCGCCTTCGGCTGAGAGGGGATGTACAGGCGAAGATGCGTTCCCGCTTTATCCGGCCTCCCGCGCCGGCGTATAAGACCGGCGGCCGGGCGGCGGATTATGCCCTGTTCAACGAACGGCGCTCGTAAACAAACATGCCGAGGCCCAAAAGGGACAGGAGCGCAAAAAAGACCGAGGTGTTGCGTGTAAGCGCTGAGCCGAGCCGGCGGCGCTCAAGAAGGATGTCCAAGTAGGGCCTGTCGGCCGCGGAGAGCCCCTCCCCCGACGAAACCCGGCGGTCGAAATCGCGCAGTATGAACTTGATCGGCTGCGCGGCGGCGTCGAAGTTCTCGTAACGCGCGAAAACCTGAGGGTCCCTAAGCATGAGGTAGGCCTCTCCGTAGGAGGACGCCGCGCCCTCCCCGGCCGCGAGCATGGCCTCTACCCTGGGCTCCACACGCATCATGGAGTAGGAGGCTATTACCCCGCAGACGAGGGCGATCAGAAACGTAATGGCGGTAAACCAGAGATACAGCCTCGAGTCGTCAATTTTTTTCATGAGCCTTTCCCTTGAGTATCGAATGTATGCTCTCCCTTCGAAAGCCCACGCGCTCGAGTTCTATGTTTTCGTCGGGCACGTAGATCTCCTCGGTCACGCCGCTCTTTACGACTTCGTCGTAATCGATCTCCAGCATGTCCAAAAGCGGCCGCACGTCCTTCTCTCCGCCGCTGGCTATCACCGAAACGGGAACCGTCTCGAACGGAAATATTGCGGGCGCCGATATGCGCACCGGGTTGAACGCCGAATCCGGAAGCCTCTTCCCCTTCTCGCTGAACACCGCATCGGCGGAATAGTCTAAAAACGCCCTGTCGCTGTTCTCGTTGCGTAAGCCCCCGACCAGGTTCATGGTAAAGTGGACGCTGTTGTCCCTGATGGACGCGTGAATTACAAGGCGGGGCGATTCGAGTTTCTCCGGTGCGCGGGCGCACCCCGCTACAAGCGCAAGCGATAAAAACGCGATGGATCGTTTCATCCTGGCCTCTCCTGCAGTCGAATGGGCCGCGATACGGTTCGGCGGCCGCGACAAGTCTATTGTATCTGGAGGGCGGTGAAAGTTTCGTCAAGAAAAATAAAAATCACCTCCATCCTGACGCGAAAAACCGTTTGACCGCTCAGGCCAGCGCGGCCCACCATGCGTACTCGACACGGAGCCACGGAAGGATTCACATTCATGATATATTTCCATGAAACCGGCAGATCCGGCCGTTTAAAGGCGAATACAAAGCGAGCCGCGGGCGTTCCTTACGGAGAAAGCGCCTGATGCCCCTTCCCGCAAAATTCTTCTGCGCCCCCATGGCCGAGCTCTCCACCCCGTCCTTTCGCGAGACGGTTCGCGGCTTCGGCGGCGAGGTCGTATTGTACTCGGAGATGCTTGCGGCAGGGGCCATAGTCGCCCGCTCCAGGCACAACGAGCCGCTAATCGAAAAGCGCGATACCGATATGCCCTTTGCCTACCAGATAGTGGGCGCCGATGAGGCCGTTATGGCCGAGGCCGCGCGCATGCTTGAGGAGCGAGGCTGCTGGGCTGTAGACATCAATATGGGCTGTTCGGCCCCCGACATAGTGAAAACCGGCGCGGGCAGCCGGCTCCTGTCCGACCCGGAGCGCGCCCGCCGTATTGTGCGAGCATGCAGGACCGCAGTGAAGCTAAAACTATCGGTGAAGATGCGGTCCGGATGGGACTCGAGTGACCCGGCACGCCTCGTTGAGTTCGCTCGCATGTTAGAATCCGAGGGCGTAGACCACATCTGCCTGCACCCGCGCCACGGGAAGCTCGGCTTTCGCCGAAAGGCCGACTGGGGTCTCGTCGCTCTTTTAAAAAAGTCGCTTCGCATTCCGGTCATCGGGAACGGAGACATCACCTCGCCCGAAGAAGCGCTTAAAAAGTTAGCCGAAACCGGCTGTGACGCCGTGATGATGGGCCGCGAGGCCGTAAAGTCGCCATGGATCTTCATGCTCTGCTCTGAGCTCGCATCGGGCTCGGAGGATGAACACATCATACCCGTGCGCGACGTTTTTATCGAGGTCCTCGGGCGGCTTCGCAATTCGCTCCCCGCCCACCTGCACAAGAGCCGGGGGCACCGTTTCGCATTCTACTATTCCAAAAACGCCTACTTCGGACACAAGCTCTTCACCAGCATCCGTAAAGAACAGGAGATTGACGGGATGATCGACCGTGTTCGCGAATACTACGAGGCACATCCCGAGGAGTCGGTGTTAAGAGTTGGGGGCGGTGAAAAGCACAATGGTATTCATTAATTTTTTCTCATGGGTGAAAGCTCCCGGCGCTGTGCGCCACCCCCGGAGGGGGTTTTGGCTGATGCCGATGGTCAAACTTTCAACTTTGAACTTTCAACTTTCGACTGTTATCCCTTTGAACTGTTATCCCCGGTTCGCAACGAGCCTAACGCCCCCGGCGCTCTGCGCCACCCCCGGAGGGGGTTTAGGCTAATTCCGAGTGCCGGTCGGATAGTTTACGGATAGACCTTCTATATAGGCGTACTCTCCAATAAGAGCGCGGACAGGACGCCCGTGCGGGGCGCGACGAGTGTTGCCCGACAAAGTTTTTCATCATTACGTTTGTTTCAATCCACGCGCCCGTGCGGGGCGCGACTCGGCTTGATCGAGCTAGTGTGAGGAGGCAAACATGGTTTCAATCCACGCGCCCGTGCGGGGCGCGACGCGCCATGACCGGGGTGAGCACAAATTGCCTAAAGTTTCAATCCACGCGCCCGTGCGGGGCGCGACATCATTATGGGGAATCAAAGTGCAAATTATTCGTAGTTTCAATCCACGCGCCCGTGCGGGGCGCGACATATTCAGCTTCTATTATCTGCATCATCTACCCCTGTTTCAATCCACGCGCCCGTGCGGGGCGCGACTTATTGCGGGATTATGCATCACCACAGCAAGATACTGTTTCAATCCACGCGCCCGTGCGGGGCGCGACAGAGCGCATATTGGGACTCACTACTATTGCTAAGGGTTTCAATCCACGCGCCCGTGCGGGGCGCGACCGTGGAGAGCCAGGAGGATTACGATTGCCGGCAAGTTTCAATCCACGCGCCCGTGCGGGGCGCGACTGCTGACGTTCCGCTCGGCTGATGACGTGGAGTAGTTTCAATCCACGCGCCCGTGCGGGGCGCGACTCGATCTCCAAGGAAATACGCCGCCAGGCAAAGCAGTTTCAATCCACGCGCCCGTGCGGGGCGCGACACTCTCCCCGCGTGCGGGGATTGTGCAAGCCGTTGTTTCAATCCACGCGCCCGTGCGGGGCGCGACATTTTTTTTATTTTTTTTTCGCCGCGCGAAAAAAGTTTCAATCCACGCGCCCGTGCGGGGCGCGACGGCCGTGACGGATGTCCCCGGAGCGGTCGCCTACGCGTTTCAATCCACGCGCCCGTGCGGGGCGCGACGAAAGCAACGATTAACGGGAAGCGTTATGACTCGTTTCAATCCACGCGCCCGTGCGGGGCGCGACCCGCTCACCCTGGTGTCATCCGTCACTCAAAACGACCCCGGGTCGGCAATCAAAATGACCCCACTCCCGAGATTAAAAAAGG
>MVZN01000007.1 GCA_002069125.1 Spirochaetes bacterium ADurb.BinA120 | reverse complement strand
GGCGCCCAAACACGTTGAATATCTCGAACAGCCCAACCCCAGAGAGTGGCAACCCTACGACGACGACTGGAAGCTTCCGGAAAACTGGGAGGAAATAATTATAAAGGGTTTCGAAGAGCGCCTTTCTCGCTTTCGATCATTCAAACTCTTTATGGATATCTGTGTCCGCTGCGGCGCATGCGCGGACAAATGCCATTATTTTATCGGATCAGGTGACCCGAAAAACATGCCGGTTTTAAGGGCCGAGCTTATGCGTTCGGTTTACCGGAAGCGCTTTACCGCCGCAGGAAAATTGTTAGGCAGGCTCGTGGGCGCGCGCGAGCTGGACGAGTCGGTGCTGCGTGAGTGGTTCTATTATTTTTACCAGTGCACGGAATGCCGAAGATGCTCGATATACTGCCCCTACGGTATCGATACGGCCGAGATTACGATGATGGGAAGGGAGCTCCTAAACCTCGTAGGGCTTAACATCAACTGGATAATCGAGCCGGCCTCCAACTGTTTCCGCACCGGGAACCATTTAGGAATCCAACCGCACACCTTTAAGGACAATATCGAGTTCGCCGTCGATGAGATCGAGGAGATCACAGGCCTACGCTTAAACCCGACCATTAACAGAAAAGGCGCCGAGGTCCTTTTTATAATCCCGTCGGCCGATATATTCGCCGATCCGCACATCTTCACGTTCTACGGCTATCTCATGCTCTTCCACGAGATAGGGCTGGACTACACATTCAGCTCGTACGCCTCCGAGGGGGGGAACTTCGGCCTCTTCTTTTCGCACGAGATGGTGAAACGCCTTAACGCAAAGATATACGCCGAGGCGAAACGCTTGGGCGTGAAGTACATAATCGGCGGCGAATGCGGTCATATGTGGCGCGTGATGCACCAGTACATGGACACCATGAACGGTCCCGCCGAGACGAAGGGCGACCCGGTATCCTCCATCACCGGGACGCGCTTCGACCATGCCCGTTCCACCAAAATGGTCCATATCTGCGAGTTCACCTCGGACCTCATACATTATAATAAATTGAGGCTCGACCCTTCACGAAATGACGGCTATCGCGTCACCTTCCACGATTCCTGCAATCCCGCAAGGGCCATGGGGATGCTCGAGGAGCCCAGGATCGTCATTAAATCATCGTGCAACAACTTCTTCGAGATGCCCGAAAACACCATCCGCGAGCACACCTTCTGCTGCGGCAGCGGAGCGGGGCTCGGTACCGACGAAAACCTGGAGATGCGGATGCGCGGCGGGCTTCCTCGAGCGAACGCGGTAAGGCACGTACACGACAAACACGGCGTGAATATGCTGGCCTGTATATGCGCCATCGACAAGGCCACGCTGCCCGCTCTTATGGACTACTGGATCGGCGGTGTGGAGGTATGCGGGGTGCATGAGCTTCTGGGAAACGCGCTAATGATGAACGGCGAGAAGGAGCGCACGACCAACCTCCGGGGAGATGAGCTTGCGCTGAAGGAGGAGAACAATGCGTGATAAAATTAAGATACTTGCCGGGGCCGCCATTTTCCTCGCCGTCGCCTTGTTTCCCCTTTGGTATGTCAGGACTACGGGCAAGGCGTCCATTGTACCCGAGCCCAGGCTCGTCAACGCGGGGAAAGAATGCGTGAACGCCAAAGAATACATGCGCGAGTATCACATGACGATGTTAAACGAATGGCGCGACGAGGTGGTCCGCGAGGGCAGGCGCTCCCCTATCGTAATAGCCGGAGTGGAGTACCAGAAAAGCCTTAGCGATGCCTGCATGAAATGCCACGCAAATAAATCCGATTTTTGCGACGTATGCCATAATTACCTGGGAGTATCCCCTACCTGCTGGGACTGCCACAATTCCCCGAAGGAGCCGAAGCATGAAATACGATAAAAATTACGAACTCAGCCGAAGGGAATTCATCAGAAAAGCGGCGCTTTTAGGTTTGTCCGTGGGGGGATCGAAAACCCTGATGGAAGTCGTTTTTGGGGACGATATCCTTGCGGCTTCGACTGACGAAAATCCCGCCACCGTGCGCTGGGCCATGGTTGTGGACATGACGAAGTGCTCGAGACGAGAGGACTGTTCCGACTGCATGGCGGCCTGCCACCGCACGCATAACGTTCCGGCCATATCGAACAGGCGGCATGAGATAAAGTGGATATGGAGGGAGCCGTTCGTTAACGCCTTCCCGGAGCTCAAGGAAGGCAGGCTGAGAAAGGACCTTTATGGGGCCGGGTTTATCGTGCTCTGTAACCACTGCGACAACCCGCCATGCGTTAGAGTATGTCCTACCAGGGCCACCTGGAGGCGTCAGGACGGTATAGTCATGATGGATATGCACCGCTGTATAGGATGCAGGTACTGCATGGCGGCCTGCCCCTACGGCTCGCGCAGCTTCAACTGGATGGACCCTCGAAAAATCTTAGACGAGAAGGCCATAAATCAGGATTACCCTACACGGACAAAGGGTGTGGTGGAAAAATGCGATTTTTGCGCCGAGCGCATAGATCGGGGCATGCTTCCCGTCTGCGTCGAGGCATGCAAGGAGAAGGCTCTTGTCTTTGGAAACCTTTCCGACGCGGGAAGCCCCGTAAGCGGTCTTCTTGCCGGCCGCTTCGCGATAAGGCGAAAGCCCGAGCTTGGCACAAGGCCGGAAGTCTATTACATAGTGTGAGGTCGATATGTTCGAAAAAGCGCTTTCCGGAAGCAGGAGATACTGGACGCTGGTTTTTATCCTTCTCGCACTTGTCGGGGCCGGCTTTTTCTTCTACCTTCGGCAACTTTCAGATGGATTGTCCATCACCGGTATGGGAAGGGATGTCTCCTGGGGGTTCTACATATCGCAGTTTACCTTTCTTGTCGGCGTGGCCGCCTCGGCGGTCATGGTGGTCCTTCCCTATTATCTCCACGATTTTCGGGCCTTTGGTAAAATAACCATATTAGGGGAGTTTCTCGCCATTTCGGCGGTAAGCATGTGCGTACTTTTCATTTTCGTCGATATGGGGCAGCCATTCAGGATATTTAACGTGTTCCTGCACCCATCTCCCAATTCCATGATGTTCTGGGACACGGTGGTGCTCATCGGATATCTTCTACTAAACCTTTTCATTGGATGGGCCACACTGGGAGCCGAACGCAAAGGGGTCGCCCCTCCGGCCTGGTCCAGGCCTCTAATCTATATTTCCATTCCATGGGCCGTAAGTATCCACACTGTCACCGCCTTCCTCTATGCCGGAATACCCGGGCGTCACCTGTGGCTTACGGCAATAATGGCCGCTCGCTTTCTCGCCTCGGCATTCGCCTCGGGGCCCGCGCTGCTCATTTTACTGTGCATGATCGTGCGCCGGTACACGCGCTTCGATCCCGGCAGGGAGCCCATACAGGCCCTCGGGAAGATCGTCGCCTACGCCATGACGATCAATGTCTTTTTCATCGCCCTCGAGTTCTTTACTGCGTACTACAGCGGCATCCCATCCCACAGCCACTCGTTGGAGTACCTGTTCTTCGGGCTGGAGGGACACGGCTCGCTTGCGCCTTTCATGTGGACCTCCATGGGCCTTGCGGCGCTGGCACTGACGCTCCTCATAAATCCTTCGACCCGCCATAACGAGCGATGGCTTGCAACCGGCGCGGCGGCCGTTTTTTTCTCCACCTGGCTGGACAAGGGCCTCGGGCTCGTGGTGGGGGGATTCATCCCATCCCCCTTTGAGTCGATTACGGAATATTCGCCGACGGTCCCCGAGCTTATGATAAGCTTAGGTGTATGGGCCATCGGTTTTCTAATTCTCACGCTGCTTTACAAGATTACTGTCGCGGTAAGGGAAGAAGCATAGAGAATAAAAAGTGACGGGAGGAAGACATGTCGACAAAAGAAGTTCAGGAAGCCATTTTCAAAAACATGGAGGCCTGGAAAAAAATCGAAAATGCCTCCATAGTGTCCACCGGACAGGTGATCGAAAAGACCACCAATCCGGTAATCCGCCTCGTAATGGAGATCATCCAGCATGACTCACAGATGCACTATCGTGTCCAGGAATTTATACAACGCTCTTTGAAGGAGAAGGCCGTATCCATGACCCCCGACGAGCTGGAGAAGGTCTGGAAGCTGTTGGAAAACCACATTAAAATCGAGGAAAAGACCATGAAAATGGCCAAGGCCTCCCTCGAAGCGCTTAAAAAACGCAAGATGGTCGTCTGTGAGTATCTGATAAATTATCTGCTTAAAGACGAGAAGAAGCACAACGACCTCCTCTCGGAGCTGGCCACGATTAAGAAGGGAATGTATCCGTACGGTTGAGACTTATGCCTAACAGGCCGCCCTATGGGAGGACGGTCTGCCTTCTGTTTTTATGGATTTTTTCTTTTGTTTAAGGTATTTTTTCTGATACGTTAATTGCCAAGGAGGGACCTGTGTCTGCTCTCGTATTGATGATATGCGCGTATGCCGCGATTGTGATATCTACGGTCGTTTTAGCCTTCAGAACCGTTAAAATTGCCCAGATGCCCGTTCACCTCAGATGGGAGCTCGCACCAGTTCCGCACGAAAAGGGGAAAAGCGCCTATGGGGGCTCCTATCTCGAGGAGTATGAATGGTGGACAAGGGATCATGAAAGCTCCATTATGAACGAAGTGATTTATATGGCGAAGGAGATATTCCTCCTTAAAGGGGTGTGGGAAAACAACCGCGGCCTGTGGCCGTTCACCTTCCTTTTCCATAATGGAATATACCTTCTTGCCGCCGCGGCCGCGCTGGTATTCGTCAGCGCTATAATGCTGATTTCCTCATCCCCTCTTTCGCCGCTCGATCTAACACTGGATCTCGCAACCATACTTCTGATCGCCGCGTACTTATTGGGGACCGCCGGATCATTCGGTCTCCTAATTAAACGCTATATGGATCCAAACCTTAAGCCGTTCAATTCAACGTCCACATATCTAAACCTGGTTCTTCTGGTCCTGGTTTTCGGGAGCGGCCTTTACGCGTTCTTCTCGACATCCGACTATTCCCTTGAACTTGGATATTTTGCAAGATCGCTAATCACCTTTTCACCGCAATCGTATATCTCTGTTCCCATGGGAACGCATATTCTCATAGTATTGATTTTTTTAACCTACCTTCCATTTACCTACATGATTCACTTTGTCGCTAAGTATTTCACCTATCATGAAGTCCGCTGGAACGATCGACCGCAGACCGAAAAGATGACTCGCAAATTGAATGATCTGCTGGCACAACCTGTAAGCTGGTCCGCCCCGCATGTTAAGGGCGACGGTAAAAAGAACTGGGTGGACATGGCAACCGAGGAGATGAAAGATGAAAAAAAGCCTGAAAATTAAGGATATATCCCTGAATGGTGATGCGCCAATCACCGAGCTCAATTTGGACGATTTACTCCCGCTTCCCCCTCCCTATGATAAAATAGAGGAACAGCCCGGATGGAAGCGTATTACGGAGGAGCAGAAAGGACGCATCGTATGCAATCTGGACGGCGTAGTCGGACTCAGCCTTCCCAGGCCAGAAACCCCTGAGGAGGAAAAGAAGTATGTGGACCTTTTTGTAACGGGAATGCAGAAGCTTCTTAGCAGGGAAAACAATTGGACATTTCTGCAGCCGCTGCTCCTTTCACTGGAGTACTGCGCCAAATGCCAGACCTGCAGCGACTCTTGCCCCGTATATGAGGCGAGCGGCAAAAACGACCTCTATCGACCGACCTATCGTTCCGAGGTTTTCCGCCGTCTTGCCAACAAGTATCTCAAGCCGGGGGGAAAACTCCTTGCAAAGCTCAACAATGAAGAGATCGAGCTGAACTGGACGACCATAAGCCGACTGTACGAGCTCGCCTATCGCTGCACCATGTGCCGGCGCTGCGCGCAAGCCTGCCCTATGGGCGTCGACAACGGCCTTATTACCCATGAACTGCGCAAACTTTTCAGCCAGGAACTGGGATGGGCGCCCCGAGAGCTTCATGAGAAGGGCACAATGCTTCAGCTTAAGGTTGGTTCATCCACCGGAATGAGCCCCAAAGTGGTAAAGGACAACATGGAGTTCATCGACGAGGATTACAGCGAACTCACGGGTTTCGATGTCGTGACGCCATGGGACCGCAAGGACGCCGATGTGCTACTCATTCATAACGCCGGGGAAATCCTCTCTTGGCCGGAAAACCCCGCTGCCTTTACGATTCTGCTTAACGCAGCGGGAATCAGTTGGACGCTGGCGTCGGACGATCCGGCATACGACGGTGTAAATTATGGCCTGTTTTACGACGACGTCCAGCTCGCTAGAATCGCTCTCAAACACGCCGAAGTCGCTAAAAAGCTGAACGTAAAAAAGATCGTCATGGGCGAATGCGGACACCAGCACAAAGCCCTAATGACAATAGCGGACCGTATACTCCTCGGCGACATGAATATCCCCCGGGAAAGTTCCATGACCTTTCTCGAGAATCTTGTATTCAGCGGAAAAATTAAATTCGATCCCTCAAAGAACGATTTTCCGGTGACGCTTCACGATCCGTGCAATATTGTAAGGAATCTCGGAATAGTCGAGCCACAACGCCGCATCCTTCGCTATCTCTGCCCGCAGTTCAGGGAAATGACACCGCACGGCGTTGACAACTACTGTTGCGGCGGAGGCAGCGGTTTCGCAGTAATGTCCCAAAACAATTTTAAGGACTGGAGGGTTGCAGTCGCTGGGAGAAAAAAGTTCAAACAGATTTTGGACGCCTTTGCGGACCAGCCGGGACCCGAGGTAAAGAAATACCTCTGCGCCCCGTGCTCGAACTGCAAGGGCCAGATTCGGGACATCCTCGATTATTACGGCGCTCCACTGAAGTCCGGCATTATCTACGGCGGGCTTGTGGAGCTTATCGTAAATGCCATGACTGACCTCAAGGAACCGTTCATCAAGTGGGAGGAATGAGGGGCGACAAGGAGATTGACATGAATGGAAAAAACAGAAAAATTCTCATAGTGGATGATGAACCGGATGTGGTAACCTACCTTGCCTCGCTTCTGGAGGACAACGGATACCGCACCATCAAAGCCTTCAATGGGAAGGAGGGAATGGAGCTTGCACGAAAAGAGCTTCCGGATCTAATCTCACTCGATATCACCATGCCGGAAGAAACCGGAGTCAGGATGCTTCGGAACCTTCATGACGACCCGGCCACCTCTGGTATTCCGGTGGTCCTTGTTACCGGAGTAGATCCGCAGTACAAGGATTTCATCGAACACAGGAAACAGGTCAATCCGCCGGCAGCATATTTTGAGAAACCCATAGACAAGGAGCTTTATTTGCGAACAATAAGCAATATTCTCGGGTAGGACGTAAAGCGCCTGGGGCGCCCACCAGGCCAAGACCGGGATGTCACTATGACAATATTTTCCTCAGAACTAAACGCGTGGTTCCAGTCCCGACTTCTGGACCAGATTCCGCTTAACATAGCGATTATAGACCGCGATTATCGCATTGTATATGCGAACGAAAAATTCCGCTCACAATTCGGGGAATGGGCCAATCGTAAATGCCATCAAGTATATCAAGGTCTGGATGACCCCTGCCCTGGCTGCCAGGGGATGGGCACCTTCGAGGATGGCCTGCCACGCAAATTCGAGGAGGTTGTGGGAAATCGGGACTATTATATGGTACAGACGGCCCCGGCCCTCGACCTGAACGGTGACGTCGTATATATTGTCTCGATGTCGGAAAACATCACCGATATACGGAATCATCAGCTCGAATGTGAGATATTCTTCGAAAGAGTCCCCTGCTATATCGCGGTAATAGACCGAAACTTCGATATAATGCGCGCCAACGAAAAGCTTACCGAAACGTTCGGCGACTGCGCCGGGAAAAAATGTTATGAACTATACAAAAAGAGAACATCGGCATGTGAGGACTGCCCTGCGGCGCTCAGCTTCCTCGATGGCGGCGAACACACGTCGACACACGTCGGTATTCTCGCGGACGGGGGGGAAACGCACTATGTAGTGACCACCACTCCGCTTATCAAGGGGCACACGGAATGCAAGTACGTCGTGGAAATTCTTACGGATATTACGAATATCAAAGCGCTCGAAAAAGAGAAACTCGACGCGGAGCGCCTCGCCGCGGTGGGACAGACAGTAGCGGGGCTTGCGCACAGTATCAAAAACATACTGATGGGCGTAGAGGGCGGGATGTACATGGTCAGCTCCGGCATAGAGAAAGACGACAAGGCTCGGCTCTCCAGGGGCTGGGACATGCTCCAGAGAAACATCAGCAAGGTATCATCGCTGGTAAAGGATTTCCTCAGTTTCGCCAAGGGAAGAAAGCCCGAAGCGAAAATGGTCAATCCGAACACTCTTATTGATGAAATAATGGAACTGTATTCCGAAACGGCAAGCGGAATCGGTGTTGAATTGAAACGGATGTCCCGCACCGATGTTTCCGAACGCCCGCTCGACCCCGACGCTATTCACACCTGCCTAACCAATCTGGTCTCGAACGCAATCGACGCTTGTCAGCTCAGCACGCGCGAAAAGAGCACCGTCCTTCTCGGAGTATACGAAAGAGACGGGGCCCTTGTTTTCGAGGTCGCGGACAACGGATGCGGCATGGATTATGACATCCGGAAGAGGGTATTTACGACTTTTTTTACGACCAAGGGCGGCAAGGGTACAGGCCTCGGGCTTCTTACAACCAATAAAATAGTCCAGGAGCACGGCGGACATATCAATGTTGAATCGAGCCCCGGAGACGGATCGATTTTTCGGATCGTGCTCCCCATATCGAGATTGCCTGAAATAACATGATTGACCAAACGGCCTCGAAGGTATATCAAGTGCCTGCAAATCGCATCAATCAGGCAGATGCGTGATGCCATATCATCGTTACCATATAATAGGAGCGCCATGATGATCGCTGATCCCAAGAAGGTCGTCCTGATTATCGATGATGAGGATGATGTCAGAAGTTATCTCGAGATGGCCCTCGAAGACGCGGGTTATGAGGTATTGACTGCATCAGACGGGAATGAAGGCCTAACAAGGCTTTCAGAAAAGACACCCGATCTTATCTCTCTCGATGTCGTGATGCCGAAGGGCTCGGGAGTTAAATTCTACCGAGAATTGAAAAAGAAACCGGAATGGAGCGCTATACCGGTAATAATCGTCACTGGACATGCGAGAGATGAGCTCGGCAAAACAGACTTCACCGAGATGACCATGTCCGGCCCGGGGGTTTACCTGGAAAAACCTGTCACGGCAGTCAAGTACGTGGAAGCCGTAGGCACGATACTCGGCGTCGGCGTAAAAAAAACTGCAGGGCCAGACGATGGCCTGAAGGAAGAGTTAAAATCGCTTATCGATAAGGCCGATCCGGAAACACTGAAGGAAATCCTTAAATCGATTAAAGGCGCCTCCTGAAATATTTCATTCAGCTTCCGGATGGCAGAAGGAACACTCGGAGTACATTGGCTCTCCGAGTTTTTTGTCCAGTTTTTTATGACATGTGACGCAATTGCCGTGCATCGCCGATTCGTACCCTCTTACCTTCATATAAAGAGATGCCGGTCCGGTATAGTCCGGGTGGCAATCGACGCAGACCTTCGCTTTTTCGCGGGACCGGTCCTTTCCGTGGCACTCGTTGCAATGGGCCCCCTTGTTTTTATATATCCGTGTGTGTAACTCATGGTCGAAGATGGAGGATTCCTTTCGCATGTCCTTATGGCATTCGTAGCATGAGCTCGAACTGTCATCCGGCAGATTGAGATGATGGCATACAACACAGCCCTCTCCACTCTTCTTCATATAGAGCTGGTGTGCTTCGTGGGTAAATTCCACTGAGCGACCCTCTCGGTTCGCGTCTAGTTTCATGATCTCCCATCCTACGGCGCTCCTTAGCCCGGGTTTCGTGGAAGCCCTGTCGCCATTATAAACTGATGCGGAAAGGAGCGCGCCCGCGAACACGATGGGAATGCTGGATAGTACTATGGTTCTATGTACACCGTCTTTTATTTTCATTTTATTCTCCGGCGCCTCAGTCTATCACCATGCCGCCGCGGCGATTCGAGCTATCGGACGGGAATTTCCACGCGACTGCCGAAGCGACCCATAGTATCGGATATAAAACCATGTGTCCAAGCCGGGAAAAGGGGATGAGCAGCAATATTAGATTGCCACATACCGCATGGACCAGCAGTACGGCTCCATGGGAGAATGGATTAAAATCAGTGCTCGCGAAAAATCCAGAAATCAATACGACCAGTATAAGCGATAGAATAAAATAATCCATGGCTTCGGACATGGTCCTCCCGGAGGCCGTGAAAATCCTGTTTGATAAAAGAAAAATCGCGCACAAAATACAGGCAATGGCAAGGAAATCGACTATGGGTCTGTCTATGAACGGCCATGAGATGCCGGCTATACGGCGTATAAGCAATATGTGGTCCTGATGAAAAATTAGGATCAGAATGAGCGTCGCGTGAAAAGTAAAGGAAAGCAGGCTGAAAAGGCGGCGCGTGGCGAACAATCTATTAAAAGGAAACAGCCAGGAGGCCGTATCGATCGCTATATCCATCCATGGTAGTTTTTTATCGCCAGCCGTTTTCATGGATCTGAAAAGATCGGCAATCGTGATTATCACCAGCCTCAGGGAGCCTAAAATCGCCATGGCCAGGCAGAAGCTGAAAAGAGGTCCGGTGGTGAAATTTAAAATATCATTCATTGGATACAACCTGTTTCTTCATTTTAATGGCCGTAAACAGGAGGTCGTGAAGTCCGACATGCCTCATTGGCAGCTTGTAATGAGCTATAAGCTCTCCAATCTGCTTTTTACAGTTCGCGCAGGGCGCGATTACGACATCCGCCCCGGTGGCCTTTAGTTGCTCGGCTTTTCTCTTCCCTCCGGTATTCATCCTGTACGGCTTGAGTTCGTTTATGGAAACGGTCCCGCCGCCCCCGCCGCAACAGAGATTGTAGCGGCCGGACGGCGTCATCTCGACAAAATCCTTGATGAAGTTTTTTATTATATCCCTCGGCTGGTCGACTATCCAGCCCGATCGCGAGATATTGCAAGGATCGTGATAGGTGACCTTTTCGGTTATTGCGTTCTCGTCTATCTCTATCTTTCCATCTTTAATCAACTGCGCCGTAAGCTCGAGGATATTGACCACCGGTATTTCTTCAGACTCGTTGAATGAAGGCAGAAAAACCTTTGCCGACCGGGAGGCGTGACCGCATTCCCCGATAAGTATCTTCTTCCCCTTGATCCTTCTGACCTCCTGCGCCATTTTCTGGAGCACCTTCTCGAGTACCTCGTCACTGTAGAAAAGCCCGTAATTTATCGCGTCATAATTGCCCGAGGCGATAGTCCAGCTCACTCCGGCCTCATGGAGAACGCAGGCAATCCCCATGAGGGTATCCGCCTCCATGAGAAAATCGCTCACAGGCGGAAAAAAGACGTATTCGGCCCCCTCGAAATCCACAGGGAAACGAACCTCGACCCCTTTAATCTCGAGAATTTCCTCTTCCAGAAACTCAATCGTAGTTTTGAGGCCCTTAAGCGGGACGGCGGATGTATTTCCCGTTTCTCCCTCGAGCTGCTCGCGAACCGAAACCGCAAGCGCCTTGGGCACGATGCCTATTTTACTGAGAATGAAGCGTCCCAGCCTCGTCAGCAGGCGGTGGTCTATCCCCATGGGGCAATACATCGTGCAACGGCCGCATGCCGTACAATGATAGAAGGACTCGAGCATCTGGTCGATATCCGCCTCGGTGGCCGAAAGGCTGCCGAACAGACGCCCCTTTAGCCTGCCAAGAGGCGTAAAATGGCGCTTGTATATTCTTATTAGAATGGCGGAACGGTAGCAGGGCACGTCCTCCGGCCTTCCAGTCGACTGATAGATCTGGCATTCAGTGGCGCACCGGGAGCAATGCATCGAGATGCGTGAATAAAGATCGAGTATCGAGCGATAATTCGAATTTTTAAGCACCTCTTCGAACGCGGCCAGAAATCCCTCGACACGCCTGTATTCAAGCGGCTTCTCTATATAATAAGGGTAGCTCTTTTGATTTTCCATGCGTTAATTATAGCCGATAATTCGGTTAGATCAATGGTATTCGCTTATCATAATAACGCGGGCTCAATGATCGCAGGCGTTTGGGCCGACATCCAGCCGATCATTCAAAAAATCCTCTATAACAACATCCGGGTCGTTCGGTTGCGCACCGGTAATCACCGTGATATTGGCTTCCTGAAAAAGTCCCTGTGCGCGCGACCCCATCCCTCCCGCGATGACGCATGTGGCTCCGTTTCGGGCAAGCCATCTCGGCAGGACGCCCGGCTCGTGCGGTGGTGGAGTGAGCAAGGATTTCGCAAGTATTTTCTTTTCCTTCGGATCCACGTCTACAAGAGCGAATTGTTCACAGTGGCCGAAATGCATGCAAAGCCTTCCTCCGGCCACGGGTATCGCGATTTTCATATCTTTCCTCCGTCGTATTTCATTATTTTCCCTACGATATCGTCAAACGCACCGTTAGCCGCGCTTCTTTCTTCGCCATCGGTGACGAACGGCCTGCCCTCGTCCGACCGTATGGCGATCCGACTTTCTATGGGAATGCTTCCAAGAAACGGTACCCGCATGTCGACCGTCATCTTTAGGGCTCCGCCTCCCTTGAAAATTCCGATGGTGGTTCCGCAATGCGGGCATGTAAAGCCGCTCATGTTTTCGATGACTCCGATAACCGGCATGTTCAACTGCCTGCAGAAGGATATGGATTTCATTACGTCGATAAGCGCAACGTCCTGGGGGGTCGTAACGATGACTGCCCCTTCGGGGTTTTCGATGAGCTGGCAGACGGAAAGCGGTTCATCACCAGTTCCCGGAGGGGAATCGATAATCAGATAGTCCAGTTCGCCCCAGACGACATCCTTTAAAAATTGTTTGATGATGCCGTATTTAAGCGGCCCCCTCCATATAACCGCATCCTCCTTATTCTGAAGCATAAAACCTACGGAGAGAACCTTGAGTGAATCCCCGTAGACCAGAGGTATGATTTTCCCGGAAGAATCCGCGCTTAGCGGCTCCCCCTGAAGACCGAGCATGGTCGGCACGCTCGGTCCGTGCACGTCGACATCGAGCAGGCCCACCCTGGCTCCGGTTTTTGCGATGGCCACCGCAAGATTGACGGCCACCGTGCTTTTTCCTACACCTCCCTTTCCGGAAAGCACTACTATCTTTTTCCTGACACCGGCCAGATTATTTCTCAGTTCTTCCTGCTCGTTTGCGGGCTGCGGTTTTGACGAACCAGATTCCTTAACATCGTTACCGTTTGCCTTCTCCTTCTTGCCGAACATATCGGTCTATCTCCTGTATGCGTTGGGTTCTACTCCTCGTGAAGCCATTGTTTTCGACTGCACGTTCTAACGTCGAGTTTATAATCGTCAAGCGCTTTATCCTTCATCCATCCGGTTCGTATCGTCCCACCGTCCACGATAGCGTCGAATTTCGGATTATACGGTTTTATATCGACAAGGGGAGTGCCGTCAAGCATATCGACCCCTGCAATCCTCAATAGCCCTTCCTCTATTGACAGCAGCTCGACAAGCGTAAGTCCTATCCTGTTAGGGCGATGAGGGGAGCGAATGGCGAATACGCCCCTCTCCTTCGTGTCGAGATATGGCCTGGCCCTAAGTTTCATCACGGTGGTCCTGTGAAATACATAGATCAGATAAACATGGGAGAACCCATCCAGGTCCATTAAGCCCTCCCGGAATTCGGGATATACATGTGCCTCCCCGTGCGTATTCGAGGCGAGCCTTCCCTGGATCGGAACACCATCCTCCACACCCGAAAAAGGGGTTCTTATAACGCCTATCGGCCTTATGGCAAAATCACATGATTTCACGCTTTACCGTCTCCCACATGGAGCGAATCGCGTCGGCGGTCTTTCCGTTTCCAGCCTCGATGATACTCTGTTTGTTCATCTGCGCCCGCGTGAATGCCGTGTCATACGGTATTTCGGCGATTACCTCGAAATTCCTTCCGCAGGCAAGTTCCCGGATGGAACGCGTATTGCCCGGATTCAAGTCAGCCTTGTTGATGCAGACGAACGTTCTTATCTTGAAATGCTCGGTAAGCGCGGCGACCCTTTCCAGATCGTGGATTCCGCTAACCGTCGGCTCGGTCACCACCAGAACGGCTGTCGCCCCCGCTATTGAGGCGATAACAGGGCATCCAATGCCGGGAGAGCCGTCGCTGATGATAAGATCATGGCCTCTTTCTCCGGCTATCCTTTTCGCCTCGTTCCTCAGCAAAGACACGAGTTTCCCCGAATTGCCTTCCGCCAGACCCAGCCGCGCGTGAACCATGGGACCGAAACGTGTTTCCGAGATAAACCATCTTCCGGAAATCCTGTCAATCATTGAAATGGCCGAGGATGGGCAAACACGTTCGCATATCCCGCAACCTTCACAGGCCAGCGGATCGATCTCGTAATTATCCAGAAAGGCGTCGAACCTGCACACCTCGACGCATTTACCGCATCCTGTACACAGGTTGAGGTCGGTGACGGCTACAAGGCCCCCGATAAAATCGCCTTCTTTTTGTACGTCCGGCGAAAGAACGAGATGCAGATCGGCCGCGTCTACATCGCAATCGGCGAGGACGCTTTTGCCGGAAAGCGCCGCGAGGGAAGCGACAATGCTGGTTTTTCCGGTTCCACCCTTGCCGCTGATAACAACAAGCTCCTTGATCGTCATGTTGTCCTCCGCGCCGCGGAATGTTTGTCGGCAAAGGACACAAGCGCATCGAAGACTTGCGGAAATTCCGCAATGAAAAATTTGACGAAATCCCCACGCGAATAGGCCTCGGCGAGCGGACGCGAGTGCGGTACGGACGCTATCAGTTCCAGCTTCTCCTCCCGGCAGTATCGGAGAACGGAATCGTCGCCGATATCGGACCTGTTTATCAATATGCCGAAGGGTATCCCCAGCCTGCGGACCATTCCTACCGCGAGCTTCAAATCGTTCAGCCCGAAAGGCGTGGGCTCCGTGACCAGTACCGCGCAATCGTTGCCGCGAAGTGATTCCACCACCGGGCACGAGGTCCCGGGCGGCGCGTCTATTATCCTGACATCGGACGAATAGCAGTTGCTTTTAAGGGCCTTGATGAGCGGGGGGGATACTGGTTGGCCAATTTTAAGCCGTCCGCCCGCATAAATGACCCTCTCATCGTATCCCTCTTCGAGGCCCCCTACCTCCTTCTGGACTTCGTACAGCGCCTTCTCGGGGCATTCCATTACGCATCCTCCGCAGGAATGGCAGAGGTCCGGGAAAACGAGCGGCTTTTGCTTGACGATTACAATCGCGTTAAAGTTGCATACCTCTTCGCATCTTCCGCATCCGTTGCATTTGTCTTCATCGACTTCCGGAATGGGCGTATAAATGGTTTCCTTGACGCGGATTTCGGTTTTCAGAAAAAGATTCGCGTTTGGCTCTTCCACGTCGCAGTCGAGGAGGGCCACCTTCCTTCCCAGCTCCGCGAACCTGTTTGCGAGAGAAACGGCGATGGTCGTCTTTCCGGTCCCTCCCTTGCCGCTCGCGATGGCGATATGAACCCTGTCCGCCATATCAGAACTCCAGCACCGTGCCTGTGGCGACCTGAATGAATTTTTCCTTGAAATGGGCCGCCAGGGTCGATGACCTCTTGAAGCCGGTGCAGTGGGATGTTCCGATCAGAGCGACATCGTATTTTTCCAGGATTTCGATTGTTTTGTTCAGGTATTCTTCTGAGGCGCTTTCGAGATGCGTGCCGCCTATCACGGCGTGCAATTTGGAGTGTCCGCTTTTCGAAACGATATCCTCGAGTATCTCTACTATCCCGGCATGGGCGCAGCCTAAAAGGACCACCGGGCCGCTTCTGGTATCCAGCATCAACGACAGGTCATCGTTAAACGGGTCCTCTTTTACGGAGCCATCGATTTTTCTTTTTAGCCTGACATCCCAGGTTCTCCATCCCTCCGGTCGGGCGACATCGGTGATAAACGAGACGCTTTCAGTAAGCTTTCCCCACCCGGAGATCCAATTGAAACTGGCGCCCGCATTTTCATATTCCTGACGGGATAATTGGAACCCAATGGGCACCTCCAGGTCATTACCGGGCATCTCGTAAAGGGCGATTTTTGGAATGAAGGCCTCAGGATGGCAGAAGACCTCCAGGCCGGTTTTGCGCGCCTTGAGCATTCCCATCAATCCGCCAGTATGGTCATAATGTCCGTGGCTTATTATAACCCGGTCAATCCCATCCGGATCTTTACCCATCACTTTCATATTGTTAAGCAAGCCGAAGCCCTGGCCGGTATCGTATAGCGTGTTTGTGGCTTCCTCGATAAGGAAGGACAGCCCGTGCTCCCCGATGAAAGGAAGCGGCGATCCGACGGTATTCTCGCAAACAACAGACAGCTTCAATTTTTTCATACTCACTCCATCACGAATTCATGATTAAGAAATCGATAATAGCGATATGGCCTGGCTAATCGGCTTCAACCTCAGTGAAGCGATCACTTCCGGACGCATGGCCCGTGGCTGGCATACATACCCTGCGCACCCCGAACAATAACACCAGCCTGTCATGCCCTCATCATCGAGCCGTTCGGATTTCAAGGCTTCGCTTCCCGCTTGAGCAGTCTGCTCCGGGAATTAAGCTCGGATTCGAAACTCCTCATAACCCCGCTTATCGCACTCAGTTTATCGATGATATAAAGGTCCTTTTCCGAACAGCTTAAGTCCGATATCATGGCGAAGGCTTCATCGATCAATGCCTCCAGGCGGCCGTCAGTCTCGTTTAGTGATTGGGTATCGGCCCGGGATATTCCCTGTTTCATGTAGGGAGGAACGTACGAACCCTCTCGATAGACGGTAAGATCCCTTATTCTCGAAAGCCGGCGTTCAATAGTATCAATTTCCGACAGCAGTTTCTCGCGCCCCTGGGCGCGCGCTTTTTCCGAGCACTCTCGTACTTTACCGGTAAGATTTTCGAGTCTACCAACAAGAAATTCCCTTACCATCCTGTCGGCGTCCCAAAGGGACAGCCTGGCATAGCCGTCAAATTCCACGCTGCCTGGTTTCCCGGTTAACATAAACCCCTCCCGTGCTTCAGAACGGCATGGCATACGTTACCAGTGGCTTTCGACATTCGCGCCATCCGCCTTCCGAAGCTTACCGTTTTTATAATCCTCCACAGCGTCAGCCACACGCCCCTGCGCTCCGGTATATATCTCTATACCGGCGGCCTGCAGGGTCGTATATGCCTTAGGGCCGACGTTTCCTGTTATGAGAATCGCGACTCCGGCATTTATCACCGTTTTCGCCGATTGTATCCCGGCGCCCTGGGCGCTCTCGAGATTCTGTTTATTATCTATAAAGACGTTCCCATCTGTATCCGTATCGTATATTATAAATCCCCTGGCCCTTCCGAACCTCGTATCCACCGCACCGGTGATCCGATCCGATTCCGCGCTTATCGCTATCTTCATTGCCCTTACCCCTTATCTACTATCATTCTGCTTTCTGCCTTGCCGTGTTGGACATCCCCTTCTTCCCGAGCCAAACCCGCCGCAGCAGCCCGGCATGGCGAAACGCTCCGAATTGAGCGCGTCTCGAGCGAATGCCTCCAGGACCTCGTCGGCGTCCCCTATTATTCCTGGAAGAACGGTTATCCCCATTCTCGCCATGGCGCACGCGCATTCCCGGCTTACTGCGCTACAGATGAGAAGCGAGACGCCCTTCTCCTTGAGAAAGCTTATGCGTAAGATAGAGGAATTCTCGGCCAGTTTAACGAAGTACCTGTCGCCTACTTTACCGCCTCCAATATCAGCGTATAAAAAGGAAGCGGCGACGTCGAGCAGGGGCGACACGCGTCCATTGAATACCGGTATAGCCACACGCAGAGTATCCATGATATATTATAAGCAGAAATCATGCCAGAGTAACATTATAATTGGGTTTATGGCAAAATCTGAGATCAGATTCTATTTATATTGCTAAATAGGGTCGATTTCAGTCGCGAAACAGAATATATGGGCTGTAACTTTGGAAAATTCCTAAAAGTAATTGTCAGAATAAGATCTACTGATTGTTAATATATACCCGATATTGCACAATGCAATATTTTTTACCCGATATTATTGCAATATGCAATCTCATTCGATTCCAAACTTTTTCATTTTACGCCAGAGAGTCGATGGGTCGATGCCAAGTTCTCGGGCAGCCTTGCTTCTGTTGGCCTGATGCCTCTCCAGGGCCATTTGGATATAATGCCGCTCTACGTCTTCAAGCGTGCTGTGCCCGACTGGTGAATGATCGTGGCCCCTGAATCGCGCCGGGAGGTGTCCGAGTTGAATATAGGACTCCTTGCACAGCGCGAATGCGTGCTCTATCGCGTTTTCGAGCTCTCTTATATTCCCAGGATAGTCGTACTCCATCAGTACATTAATTACCTCGTCCGATACCCCTTCCACATCCTTGCCCTTGATCGCGTTATATTTTTTTATAAAATGGCGTATGAGGAGCGGAATATCCTCCCTGCGCTCAGCAAGCGGAGGAAGTGAAATATTGATTACATTCAATCGATAATAGAGGTCGTCCCGGAAGCGCCCGGCGTGGACCTCGTTCAGGAGGTCCTTGTTGGTGGCCGCCACAATTCTTACATCGGCCTTGACTGTTTGCAAGCTCCCGAGCGGCTCGTATTCCCTTTCCTGAAGAAATCTGAGCAATTTCACCTGTATAAACGGCTGTATTTCCCCGATTTCGTCAAGGAAAAGGGTGCCGCCTTCCGCTGCCGCGAACTTCCCCGGCTTGTCCCTTCTCGCATCGGTAAAGGCTCCGGCTTTATAACCGAACAATTCGGATTCGAGAAGGCTCTCCGGCAGAGCGGCGCAATTAATCACGATGATGGGCCTCTCCGCGCGCGCACTCAGGTTGTGGATGGCCCTGGCCACAAGCTCCTTTCCGGTTCCGCTTTGCCCCTCTATTAGCACCGAGCTGTCGCTTTCGGCGATATCGGGAAGCAGCGCCAGCAACTCACGAAGGCGCTTGTTCTTGCTTACAATGTCCTCCGACGTATACTTTTCCTCTATTGCGCGTCGGAGCTCTTCGACCTCGGATATATCCCTGAATGTCTCGACTCCGCCTATTATCGCTCCGTTTTCGTCCTTTAATAGCGCCGTGCTTATGCTTATCGGTATGCGCTCACCGCTCGCGTTGACGATGTAAATCGTTTTATTGACGATAGTCCTTCCGGTCTCTATTGTTTCGTCAAGCGCGCAGGAATGCTCGCATATATTGGCATGAAAAATCTCGTAGCAGTATTTTCCGATTGCCTCCTCTTCGCTTATTCCCAGTATTTTTCCGGCGGCCCTGTTGATGTAGGTGATCCTGAAATCCATATCCACGGTAAACACGCCGTCGGCTATGCTGTCGAGAATGATGTCGTTTATGGGCCGGCCGTTACTCATCGTTCATCCCGCGGTAATGAGGCTCCAAATTCAAGCCAATATAGGCCGCTCTCATTATCCATCCATGGATTTGCCGTGGTTTTAAAACATTTTACACGACTTTCGGATTCACGTAAAATTTTAATTGAAAAATAATTCAATAATCAAGCACAATAATCATCCTCGGGTTGGCATGCGCGCGATGACGACAATCCCTTTACATAATAACGACATTTTCCGGTATATCGTCGAAATATCACCTGACCCGATCTTCGTTATACAGGATGGAAGGGTACGTTATGTAAATCGGGCCATATCCGAACTTGCTGGTCATACCCCCGAAGATTGCCTCAACCGGCCATTTCTCGATTTTGTGCATTCCGAAGACCGCGGCCTGGAGGAAAAAGACGCCGGGCCAGGACATGCCGGAGTCAGTCCCGGAATACACGCCTTCAGAATCGTTTCCCTAAACGGTTGTGCGGTGAATGTCGAATCTATTAGTTTCGACATCACTTGGGACAAGCTTCCCGCTACTTGCATCTTTATCCGGGAGATTACCGGTCGACACGGCATTCATCCCTCGCTGGATGAAAACGAGCACCGGTTTCGCATGTTCTCTGACAACCTCCCCGAGGCCGCCTTTGAAAGCGATGACAAAGGAAAACTGACCTATGTAAACAAGCAGGCCTACATGCTCTTCGGATACGAAGAAAAGGATTTCATAAAAGGTTTCAACATATTCGATGTTGTCGCCGGATGGGACCACCCCGCGCTACAGGCCAACATCAACAGAATAATCGGAGGCGACAAAACCGACGCCTCCGAATACACCCTGCTAAAAAAGGACGGAAGCACATTCCCCGCCCTCATACACTCGAGCAGGATCATGAAAGAAAACCGGTTCGCCGGCTTCCGGGGCATCATCGTCGATATATCCCAGCGCAAGGAGGCCGAACAACGGCTTTTTGAGAGTGAAAAGCTGCTTAGGCTCATCACCGATACCGTTCGCGACGCCATTCGAATTTTAGATCTGTCGACAATGCGTTATATCTACGCGAATCCCTACGCGATAGAGCTTTTCGGAACCCCTGATGACGAATATATAGGATCTCCTTTCGGAATACATCTTGACGAACAGTCGCGCGGGAATCTGTTAGGAATTATTGAAGATGAACTTCTAAATGACGCCGGCCGTGATCCATCCCGCACAATCACGTTCGAACTGGTCGAGACACTCTCCTCGGGCGAGAATAACATCTGGACCGAAAATCGCGCGACGTTCATACGCGATTCATCCGGCCGGCCTGACGCCATACTTACCATTACCAGAGACATCACGTCCCGCAAGGAAACCGAGCTGGCCCTCCGTGAGAGTGAGGAGCGCTTTCGTATAATGATCGAGGAAGGGTCCGACCTCATTATTATCCTCGAAAAATCCGGAACTATCATCTACCAGAGCCCCTCAATCGAAAGGACACTGGGATACGGAGCGGAGGAGATGATCGGCAGGGATATCATCGAGTTCATTCATCCGGGCGATTTACGGAGATTCGTAATCGCCTATTCCGAACTCCTTCGCAACCCATCGGGCGTTCCGGCCCTGGAGATGAGGGTAAAACACCATGACGGCTCCTGGCGCGTTCTCGAAATTAAGGCCAAGGAAATCACCCGGCATCACACGCTCAAGGGAATCATTGCTAACTGCAGAGATATAACCGATAGAAAAAAGATCGAAGAGGAGCTTTACAAGGCGCAGAAGCTGGAGTCTCTTGGTCTGCTTGCCGGAGGCATTGCCCACGACTTCAACAATATACTTACTTCCATAATCGGCAATATCGCTCTGGCCAAGATCGATATAGACGCCGAATCCGAGGCATTCGAATCGCTGACCGACGCGGAAAAAGCCTCCTATAGGGCCAAGGATCTTACGCTTCAACTCCTTACCTTCTCACGGGGCGGCTCTCCCATAAAAAAAACGATCTCCCTGGTCGAACTAATACAGGAGACGATTATATTCACGCTTCGGGGCACACAGATTCAATGCGATCTTTCAATCCCCGAAGATCTCTGGCTCGTAGACGTGGATGAGGGCCAGATAAGCCAAGTTTTCAACAATCTCATCATTAATGCCATTCAGTCAATGAGTGGAGATGGAAAAATCGACATATCGGCCAGAAACAGGGTTATAACCCCTATGGAAAAGAGGAGGTATCCCCTGACTCCCGGGTGTTATATATCCATCTCGATAAAGGATTACGGCGTGGGAATTCCGGAGGAGCTCTTACAGAAAATATTCGATCCATATTTCACCACAAAAAAGGACGGCAGCGGCCTGGGGCTCTCCACCGTTTATTCAATAATCAAGAACCACTCCGGACATGTCGAGGTGGAATCACAGTTCGGACACGGGGCGACCTTCACCCTGTTTTTCCCGATATCCGAGGGGAAGATACCGGAAGACGCGGGTATCCCCATGCCGGCAGGATTCGGGGAAGGGAAAATTCTGCTGATGGATGACGACGTTCAGGTTCTAAAGGTGATGGAAAAGCTCCTGTCCCGCCTTGGATTCCAAGTCCAGTGCTCTAAGGACGGGGCCCAGGCTTTCGAGCTTTTCTGCGGCGCTATCGAAGATGGGACGCCCTTTAACCTTGTCATTCTCGACCTCACCATCCAGGGGGGGCTGGGAGGCAAGGCTACGATGGAGGCCATAAGGCAGGTCGATCCGGAGGTACAGGCGATTGTGGCAAGCGGTTATTCGGAAAACCCTGTTATGTCCGAATACCGAAAATATGGATTTAACGCCGTGGCCAAAAAACCATTTCAGATCGACGAGTTGATCCAGATCATCCATTCCCTTATCCGCGCGTAGCCAAGCATTTCGAACCTTCGTTCCATAAGTATTCAAGGCAACCTCTAATACTTAGGTTTTCCCGCCCGCCTTCGGCGGGCGGGAAAACCTAAGTCCTGAGTATGCCAGTAGTTAAGATTCATGGGAAATTCAAAAATTTAATATTTAGAGGTTCCCTCAATTTAATTTTAGAATTATATAAATTTATTACCTTTTAAATAATTTATTGCTATAATCGGTATTTTCGATTATATTATTACAGTAACATTTGGTTCGTATTTTATTCACAGATTTGTCGACTTTTTACGTCCGTGCGGGAGATGATTTAGCGCGTGCGAGTTTAGATTTACCAAGACCCGAATAATACGAGGATACTCATGAAGAATATATTAAAAACCAACAGCATCCGGGTTAAGAGGCCGGAAAAGCCGGGAACGATTCAGAAAATAGAAACAACTCTCGGTATGATGCTCGGCGTGGACGATGTCAAGGCAAGCGAAAAGGGCAATCTGGTGAAGGTCAGATACAACCTTAAATTCATCAACTATCGGGGGCTTGAGAAGAAGCTTCAGGACATTGGTTGCCCACCGGCAAATGGCTTGTTTACATCCATTCGCAGGGGGTTTATCAATTTTACAGAAAAGACCGAGATCGAAAGCCTCAAGATCGATTTGGGCAGAGACCATTTGGGCCACTTCGGGCATTAGGAATGATGATTGCTTGCCGCAAATCCGGGAATTTTAGGGTTTTCTTCCCCGGGTGATTCGAAAAGCTCATTACATGCCAACGAAAAGCGGACCCAGGGGGGTCCGCTTTTCAGTTAAGTTATACCGCTGACTTTATCAGTGTTCTTCCATTTGGCTCGCGGCCGGGGGATAAATCCCTTTCTTTCGGCGATAGATGGCTATTCCGAAACGAACGCAGCCGGTTATCATCACCCATCCGCATATTATTGCGGCGATGTAGATGGTGTGATGAACCGCAAGTGGGTACTCCCGGATAAGATCGATTATGAACTTGTCCATCCCTAACTCCTTAGTTTGTGTTAATCCTGCTCCGGACCGCCGATTCCGGCCGGCCCTTTAAATAAAAACCATGAATAATATCCAGCACGTATTAGGATGAAAGCCCTTGATTTCTGTCAACCGTAAAATACCCTTTTTATTCATGCCATTTTGCGGTGTAATTAAAATCTGGGCGAACATACTGTCGTCGGGGAGAGCGCAGCGACGCGGCGACTTTAAAAGGCAATAAAGTAATCCGTAGTACGGTTCTTATACTATTTTTCTCCCAATTCCTGTCCGAAAATCGAAAGCTTTTCGCCTCTTCCCTTATGGCAAATCAGGTGAAGCTCGTCGCGCGCCCGCGTAAGGGCCACATACATGAGCCGGCGCTCCTCCTCGATATCGGAGGAGGGGTCGGGCAGTATTGCGTCCGTAATACCGGCAACGATAACCGTATTAAATTCCAGGCCCTTGGAGGCGTGAATGGTCATCATCTGAAGATCGACGGGCGGCTCTCCGGGCATCCGGTTTTCCAAAAATCTCGAGATGATCCTGCCCTGCCAGTTGTTGCGATATAAGATCGCCAGGCTGCCGGCACGACCGGCCATACCGTTTAGAATCCCGGCTATAGCCTCGTTTTCCTGCTCCCGGCCCTGAACTATATGCCTTCTCACCAACCCGCCCCTGCCCCTGTACGATTTAAGCCGTTTTCTTGTCCGATACCTGTTGTTACGGATTAACCTGTTCGAGAGCCTCACTATTTCGTGCAGGGAGCGATAATTGGCAGTAAGACGATGGATGTCCGCGTCGGGGAAAAAGTGTCTCATTCGAACTATATAATCGATATTGCTGTACCTAAACCCGTATATCGATTGCCAGTCATCACCGACCACAAAAAGATTGGGGGATTTTTCATCAAGTATGAGCCGAAGAAGCCGGAAGTTTTCGGGTGATGTATCCTGAAACTCGTCCACAAGAACATAACGACACCTTTCCCGCACGGCCATTCTGATCTCCCCGTTATTTTCCAGCATATTCAGGGTGTAGGTCATAAGGTCCTGAAAATCAACGACCGCACGTCTCGCCTTTTCCGCCTGAAATGCCTTCCGGGCGTCAAGAATCTTTTCGGTAAGCCCGAAGAGGTCCAGCCGTTTTTTCAAGCCCCCTTCGCATTTGTGAGGATCGTCGACAAAGGATTCAATGATGTCCAATGGAATACCGATAAAATCATCCAACCTTCCCATCAATATCCCCTTTATTATCCTTTTCCTTTCATCCTCCTCGAGCACCGTCGGAAAATCGGAATAACCATAACGGGATTTAAACTCGCCTGAATATTCCATCAGGAGGGACAGACAGAAAGAATGGAAGGTGCCGGCTACAAGCCCAAGAGCCATCTCCCCGATTTCTTCCCGGACTCGGGATCGGATCTCCTCGGCCGCCTTTCTGCTGAAGGTAAGCACGAGAATATTTTTCGGAGAAATGCCGGAATCCCCGATAATGGCTGTGATCTTGCTTATGAGCGTCTTGGTCTTTCCGGTGCCCGCTCCTGCTATCACGAGAGTCACCCCTCCCCCCGGCCGGGATGCCCTGCTCTGCTCACGGCTCAGCTTTTCCATGAAAACGCCTCTCTCCCTTCTGCATGCCCACAGTTCACCCGTCTCCAAAAGCGCATGATGAAACACCATGGAGCGAATTAAACGGCCGATAACGCTTGAAACGGGGTGACGGACCTGTTCAATATTAAAACGAAATCAGGCGGGGAAATCGTAAGATTTTTTTTGGGATATCTTCGAATTTTGGGATTTTTTTCGTTCCTGGTTCGAATAGACGCAGCCGCAATAGGTCTGGCGATAAAAGCCCTGCCTTCGCGAAATTTCAACCGATTGGCGAAACCCGTCGTTTTTCTTGAAATCCGCCTCTATAAAGCCCAGACCATATTGTTTTTTGAGTCTTCTGCCGGCATCGTTTATCATTTCGGCGTTTTTATGAGGGCTGATGGACATTACCGAGGCCACGGCGTCAAAGGAGTTGTCCCGCGCGTAGCGAAAGGTCCGATCGAGCCTGTACAGAAAACAGCGCATGCATCGCTCTGAGCGCTCTCCTTCAAAACGATATGGCTTGACGAACATGGTCCAGTCCCTGGCGTCATATAGGCCGACAAAAAGAGGAAATTTCCTTCTTTCGGAATAGCTGACGAGCTCGCCGAGACGGCGCTCGTATTCCCCGAACGGGGCGATATTGGGATTGTAGAAATATGCGCTTACGTTAAAATCCCGGTCAAGCACCTCATAAACGTGCGCCGCGCATGGGGCACAGCAGGTATGTAGAAGCAGCTTGTCCTTTTTCACGACTCCGCCGAGAGACTGGCTTACTTTAGGTATTTTTTTATGAACCTGTTTAGCTTTCGCACATTCTGCGGATTTACACGACTGTCCAGCCATAAAACAAGATCGGTGCTCACGCCGTTCAGCGAGTTGTACTCGTGGTGGACAATATAGTTAGCCATGTCATATTTAACTTTCTCGAAAATCTGTTCCGCAAGGTTCAGGTTCTCGGCGTAGGGCCCGAGCACCTCACATATCTTTATGATTATCTCGTGCTTGTTGATTTCCCTTAATTCGGCCCTGCACGATTCCGTAAAAATCCCTGTACACAGGCTGACATTGTCCAGATAAGGGGCGGCAACCGCGTATTCTCGCCCGTCTTCGAAGGTTTTGTCCTTATGGTTCATCAGATCTCCTCGCCGGTTAACCCTGTTGTCGGCCGCGGAAAACGGCCTTTAATTATTCTAATGTATAGCAATCTTACCCGAACGTCAATATATTTGATGAAGCTTAAGGCTTTATCATTACCTATTCACAACCACCGATACTCGGCGTAAAGGCCTGGAATAATACAAATTCTGTCTAAATTATTGGGCATTGACAAGCTGAATCATAAAGACGGTTTTTTAAAAAAATGGATTAATATGTTGACAGATATAAGTATATACCTATATACATCCTCTCGCGGGGGGAACTCCGTTCGAAGAGTGAGAGATATGACAACGCAAAACAACATCAGCCCCAATAACTACTACCGGTTTTATTTTTATTATAAAATCAACCCGTAGCCTTTGTGGGTGATGTTGCGCATGAGGGCCACGGGCGGGATGCCGGTGGCCTTTTTGGTGCCTCTTAAAGCTAAAGACCTCCGGCAATCCGGTGGTCTTGTTACTTTTAAGACAGTGGAGGCATCAGATGATACTCATTCTGCCGGAAAACCACAATCCAGGGATATCGCGATTCGTTCCGCGCCTGCAGTCGGAAGGCTACCGCACCTGTCTTTTCAACACGAGCAAAGGCAGGGTTTGCACCATATTGAACGCCGACGCTACGGGCATGGAGCGCCTCCGGCTTCTCGACCTGTATGCCTCCCCCGCCCCCCAGGACGTCCCCTACGTTCTGGCCAGCAGGAGCATCAAGGATACCGGCACTCAAATAGACATGGGCCGGGGCGTCACAATGGGCGGAGACAGCCTGTGCGTCATAGCGGGTCCCTGTTCTATAGAATCCGAGACACAGATTATGGAGGCGGCCGAAACCGTCAGGGAATCGGGCGCCTCCATCCTGCGTGGCGGGGCCTACAAACCTCGAAGCTCCCCTTACGCCTTCCAGGGGATGGGGCTCGACGGGCTTCGCCTGCTTCGAAAGGCCGGCGACCGCTTCGGGCTGCCCATAATAACCGAGGTGCTCGATCAGGACGATATACCGGTTGTGGAAGAATATTCCGACATCATCCAGATCGGGGCCCGCAACTGCCAGAACTTCTCACTGCTGAAAAAAGTCGGACGAACCCGAAAGCCGGTTCTCTTGAAAAGGGGGATGATGGTGACCATCGAGGAGTTTCTTCTCGCCGCCGAATACCTTCTCGCGGAAGGGAACCTAAATGTCATCCTTTGCGAGCGGGGAATACGGACCTTCGAGACGGAAACCCGTAACACCCTCGATATATCCGCGGTGCCTCTGCTCAAACAACGTACACACCTGCCGGTGATCGTCGACCCATCGCACGCGGCGGGAACATGGAAACTGATTCATCCCCTCTCCCTTGCGGCTGTCGCGGCCGGCGCCGATGGCCTAATGGTCGAGATGCACCCGCATCCCGAAAGCGCCCTGTGTGACGGCAAGCAGTCGCTGCGGCCCGACCGGTTCATGGCCCTTATGGGCAGTATCGGGCCGATGGCCAGGCTGGTCGGGAAGGAGGTACGGGGGCCGTCCTATACTGAGACGAGTTTGACGGCGGGACCGGTTTCCACATAAAGCTCGCGGTCGGCTGAATAGAGGTCGCCATCCATGGTGTATTCAAATGGCCTGTCGCTAATGATGTGAAGATTCCGCACGTGCCTGTCATAATGCAGCGGATGCTTGAAGCTTCCGCCCCTGGCGAGCGTAAGAATATGACGGGCCAGCACCACGGGCTTTACGCCGGTAGCTATGACATGGAATCCGGGTTCGTCCGGCATTACCCTGTTCAGGGGCCTGAACCCCATCCCTACATCCTGGACTGTACCCGCAAGAATTCCAAGCAGGTCGTCCGAGGGGAGATCCTCGCCGTTAAGGCATACCTTCGCTTTCATCCGCCTGTATAAGCTTGAGCTCTCGGGCCGGAAGATCCCGTCACCGAATGCCTTTATTATTACTTTGAGCACTTTAGGGATTCCCTTCTTGCCGCCTTCATACACCGCGTTCAGAACATTGGTCGTAAGCCCCGTCCCGAACAGAAAACAGTAGCGCCCTTCGATCTTCATGGTATAGCGCGTTAAGGTGTCCACCCCCCGGCCTGTTTCGATGGCGCCAAGCAGCCTTTTAAGAATTGAATATCCGCCGCCCTTCAGCTTTACAGTGCCGGAGACGTTGTTCATGGTGCCGTCCTTTAGGATGACAACCGGAGGTATCGGAGCGGGCCCATAGGCGTCGATAAAACACGAAATCACCTGGTGCAAGGTCCCATCTCCGCCGGAGATTGCCAGATAGGGCACGGTCCTCTCCTTACAGTCTTCGGCCACCGCTGCAAGTTCTTCAATCGTTTCGGTGGATCTTACATCAACCATTTCTCCACCGATTCTTTTAAAAATATCGATGGAGGCCCCCTTTTTTTTAATGTTCTTCCGGGAAAACGGATTCACGATAATCGGAATCTTTTCCATCGGTTTGGACCTCCCGCCTGCCTGATCGCATTCGTGAGACAAGCATTAAATGGCGAGCTGTCAACGGAAAAATGATTGCGTCGGACCTGTCAAACATGGATTATTTCAATTGACATCCCATGCACGGGCTTGATTCTCCATCACCGGGCACCCTGGACAGACAGCCATTATGATCGAAAGACACCAATCAATCACACCTCGACCCCTCCACCCGGAACGCCGATGGGAGGTCTTCTCTTCGGATCCGGATTTCTGGCGAGTGGGACTCTACCGACCCGAAAACATCGGCCCGGAAGGCGTCTTAGAGCTCGAAAGTCACTCCTGCCCGGAGCTGTTCGTCTGTCTTGGAGGAAGGGCCGGCCTTGTCCTGTATGATGGTTTTGCGGAAACGGTCGTCGAGTTCGAATCGGGAGAAGAGCTTTTGGTAAGCGGATACCATAACGGCTTTATTATCGACCGGGGGGCCTTTTTTCTCGTAGTGGAACGGACATCCTTTACCACAGAATACATAGACCGAAAAACACGCCTGTCGATCAGGAAGGTTACTACTGGATGACTATCGATTCTCATACAGCGCTGTACTGCGTTTTTGGAAGACCCGCCCGTCATTCCCTTTCACCGGCAATTCACAACGCCGCCTTCGAGAAAAACGGAATCAATGCGGTGTATCTGGCCTTCGAACCCGAACGCGCCATCGACGCCGTACGTGCCGTTAGATCCCTGGGAATAAACGGCGCCAGCGTAACCATTCCGTTTAAAACCGAAATCATCGATGCCATCGACGAGATCGATCCGATAGCCGAAAAAATAGGTTCTGTCAACACGCTGGTAAACCGTTCCGGGAATATAACCGGTTACAACACCGACGGGTTCGGAGCCATTCGGGCATTACAGGCGGAGGGCGTTACGTTCCCCGGCCGCAAGGCCTATGTCATCGGCAACGGCGGCTCCGCTCGCGCCATAGCCTTTTCTCTCCTGGAAGAAAAGTCCCTGGTGGCAATACTTGGCCGCGACGAGAGAAAGTCGGCTCGCCTCGCTCACGATCTGTCGCGCCACTTCCCCGGGGTCGAAAGCGGCCATATATCCTCGATAGCGGAGAAGATACCGGAGGATGACGCAATCATCATCAATACCACTCCGGTAGGCATGTTCCCGGATATCGGCTCGTGCCCAATCGATCCATCCCCGCTGTCGGCCGGACATACCGTTTTCGACATCGTCTACTCTCCGGTGCGCACCCGCCTTATAGAATCGGCCGGCGCCGCGGGATGCAAAACCGTGCTCGGGAGCGAGATGCTCCTTTACCAGGGAGCGCGACAGTTTGAACTGTGGACCTCATCGCAGGCCCCGATCGCGACCATGCGCGCGGCTCTTGCCTCCGCTCTGGCCAATAGGGAAATCCGCTGATTAGCGCGAAGGCCACCTCCTCGATGAGCGAACTTCAGCGTATCCTCGACACCCTAATCAACAATGAAAAGAGCGGCCACGCCGGTCTTCTCAACTACACCACAGCGACCATGCGCGAATTGCTCCGCAGGCTCGACGGTCCTCATCGAGGCTTCAAATCGGTACACATTGCGGGCACCAATGGAAAGGGCTCTACGGCCCATATGTTAAGCGGGATACTGTCGGGCGCCGGATATAAGACCGGATTATATATTTCACCACATCTGGAGAGGGTGACCGAGCGAATATCCATTAACGGCCGCATGATTTCAGAGAGACGCCTTACCGCCATACTCCGCGTCGTCCTCGATCAATCACGGGACGGCCTTCTCGATCCCACCTACTTCGACGCCCTTACCGCGGCAGCCTTTAAATATTTTCACGACGAGTCGGTCGATATCGCCGTGGTGGAGACCGGCCTTGGTGGAAGGCTGGATTCAACGAACGTGCTTAGCCCCATGATCTCCATTATAACCGCGATTTCTCTCGACCACACGAAACTGTTAGGCCCGGAACTTCGCGATATAGCGACCGAAAAAGCCGGCATCATCAAGCCCCGCGTTCCTGTCGTAACATGTAACTCTTCAGGGGACGCGTTTTCCTCGATCGCCGCTATGGCCCGCGAAAAAAAGTCCGCCCTGTATATAATCGACAGGGATTTCCAAATCGGCACATCCCCCCATGGAGGGGGGGAATCCCTCTCTTATTCGTTCGGAAGACGCCGGATAGAGAATATCCGTCTGGGCCCACGGGGGAGTTTCCAGACCGTAAACGCCGCGCTTGCCATCACCGCGGCCCTCCTGCTTGGACGGAGGGGCTTTCCCCTCAGTCCGGACGTTGTTCGCCGGAGTCTCGGGGGTCTTGTAATTCCAGGCCGTCTTCAAATAATGTCCGAAAAGCCGCATATCATCTTCGACCCGGCGCACAATCCCGATGCGCTCCGCGGCATCGTGGGGCATATTTCCATGGAGTATCCAGGGGAAAAACCAGTATTTGTGGTCTGCTTTATGAAGGACAAGGATATAGAAGGCTTGTTTCTGGCCCTTGCCGCCGCGTCCCCGGACGCAATAATATATTACCCGTTGAACGATGAGCGCGCATACATCCCCGACCCTTCAATGAAAAGCGTTCATGGGGTGCCACTTTATATCCTTGGAGGGGAAGACGCCGACTCCCGGCTTCGGGCCATCCTCGGGCTTATGGAGGGCCACTCGCGAATCATCGTGGCTACCGGCAGTTTCAGAATTTATCCCGCGGTAAAAAGGCTTGCTTTATTGGCCGGTCGATGATGGTATTTTATCTGAAATTTCAAACCGAATATTTATACGAAACATTTCACCGGACCGATACATGGACGAGGCTATAAAATCTCTGGTTCTTGCCATCAAGGAAACGCTAAAGGATTTTACGGCCGGGCGTTTGTCCGTGGACGAATGCCGCCGGAGATACCGGCGCTTTTCTTCTGACTGTGACACCCTCGAAGCGGGCAGGCTTCACCATACGGACCTCGCGGCTTCACTGTGCTATCTGCATTCCACTGAAAATTTTTCGCTTTTTACCGGGCTGTATCGAATCGGCATCGACGCCTTTACGCCCCTTGGGACATGCGGAGACGATGGTTTCAATCTAACCCTCCTCAACATGACGGGCATAATTACATCGAGACTTGCCGGGGCCGTACCCATTTCCCTCCCTCCCGGAGACGGGCATGAGCTTCCCCATACGATCCATGCCTGCGCCATACCAGGGGACTCCGGCATACCCCTGCTTTTCGCCGCCGTGTCATCATCCCATTTTTTTTCGAAGAATGAGTTTCTCGGCATCGCCGGATTGATAGGCATACTGAGAGACGCCGCGGAGCGTGAAATGCGCCCCCGGTATTTTTCATTTTTCCGGGAAAGGCGTGCGACGATAGATGAATTTATAAAGCGCAAATTATCCGAAGGCGCCGCTATCTCCGCTCATTATTTTCTTTTTAACATGGTCGAACGCATATTCAATCATATGGGACTGCCGGAGATGCTTAATATTTCTTCATATATCAAAAATACCCTGCTGGAGCGTTTCGGCGCTCCCGATACACCGGTTTTTACACTTTCCATGCGGGAATATCTGATCTTGATTCCGGATGCGAGTGATGCCTCCCGCGAAAAAAAGAAGGCCTCCTTCGAATACCGGGGTAGCTCCATACCGTCCCAGTCGCTTGTTTCCATTATCCGCGAAGAAGGGAATATAACAGGCTTCTGGGACGAGATACTGGATTTCGAAAGAAGGATCGCGTCCGGGGAAAGGATTCGATGAAGCGCCCCCAGGTTACCGTAATCGGCTCCCACGAAGAAAGCCGGTTTATGGTCGAAGCATACGAGATCGGACGTCACATAGCGCGAAGGAACTGGATTCTTGTCTGCGGAGGACGCGGCGGCATCATGGAGGCAGCCTCCAGGGGGGCCTCGGACGAGGGGGGCATTGTGGTCGGGATACTCCCGGGGGTCGATTTTAACGACGCCAATCCATACCTTACCGCCGCTATAGCCTCCGGAATCGGATTCGCCCGCAACAGCATGAACGTGCTCTCCGGGGATGTCGTAGTCGCGATTGGCGGAAGGACCGGGACCATGAGTGAGCTTTCATACGCGTTTCAGTACGGCAGGCCGATGATCATCTGCTCTTTTGCGGACGGATGGAGCGCCGGTTTCGCGGACCTTGCCCTTCGGGAAGACGATCGCTCCCTGATTCACATGGCGGCCACACCGATCGAAGCCATGGATACACTCGACGCGCTGCTTGGCGGCGAAACAGCGCGGAGTTGATTTACATATAATCGAGATAATCCTTGAGTTTTCGCGCCCTGGTGGGATGGCGGAGACGGCGAAGCGCCTTTGCCTCTATCTGGCGAATTCGTTCGCGAGTAACCTTGAAGACATACCCAACCTCTTCAAGGGTATGCGAATAGCCGTCATCGAGACCGAACCGCATCCGAATAACCTTCTGCTCCCGCGCTGGAAGCGTATTTAGAACGGTGTGTATCTGTTCCGAGAGAAGCCTGTATGCGGCGGTATTTGCAGGCGAATCCACGTCCTTGTCCTCGATAAAATCCCCTAGTAGAGAGTCCTCCTCCTCGCCCACGGGGGTTTCGAGCGAAATGGGTTCTCTGGCCACGTTCTTTACTCCCTTGACCTTCGCGACCGGCCAGCCGAGCCTGTCGCCCAGTTCCTCGGCGGTTGGCTCCCGGCCGAACTCCTGCTGGAACAGCCTGGTTTCCCGCATCACCTTGTTGATCTGTTCTATCATGTGCACCGGGACTCGGATGGTGCGAGCCTGATCGGAGATGGCGCGCGTGATCGCCTGGCGTATCCACCAGGTCGCATAGGTGGAAAACTTGTACCCTTTGCGGTATTCGAACTTGTCTACGGCCTTTATAAGTCCGATATTTCCCTCCTGGATGAGGTCGAAAAAATGCATTCCCCTGTTCGCGTATTTTTTGGCGATGGAAACCACAAGGCGCAGGTTTGCGTTGATTAGCTCTTTTTTGGCGATTGAGATTTTACGAAGGCCCAGCTCTATCTGCTTTCCCCATTTCATGATATCTTCGGCCGAAGCACCGGCCTCCTGCTCAATGCGCCGGATCTTTCGCTCGTTATTGCGTATATCCTTCACCATCTCGAGCAGTTCTTCCTTCTTTTTTATGGAAAGCTCGCGGATGATGCTTCGCACCTCTTCGCCTTTCTCTACTTTTCGCGCGTAGTGTTTAAGCTCCTTTATTTCCTTTCCGTATTTTCTCTCGATCTGACAAAAGAATTCAATGGTATCCTTGATTCTGGCGACCATGGACAGAATCTTGTGGGCCAGTTTAGAGATCTCCGCCTCGTTTATTTCCATTTCGCGGATGGAATCCACTACGAGGTTCATGGATGCTTCGATCTTCGATCGAGCCTCCTCAGCCTTTTTGGATTCCGCGTCCAGTTTTTTTAGCCTGTTCTGTGTCTGAAGTATCTTTTTGTCCTCGGCTATGATAATGGACATTTTTTCGTTATATTTCTTTTCGAGCTGCTTCATGTCCACCGACGAGAAATAATAAAGCCTGTTTATCCTCAGAACGTCATTCAGCTTGATTTTACCGGTTTTGACCCTGGGGTGGTTCTTTATAAGGTCGTTTATAAGCAGGCTCGAATGGATAACGGCGTCCTCAATAAGAAGTTCCCCCTCTTCGATCCTCTTCGCCAGGTCCACTTCCTGGTCGCCGGAGAGAAGGGAGACCCTGCCTATCTCCCTCAGATACAGTCTGATTGGATCATCAATATACGATGAGTCTTCCGAGGAGGATGACGATGTTTTTTTGGATGATCCGGATGCTTTTTTCTTTGTCGCCGTCGGGGGAGCGGCCTTCCGGGTCGACTCCTCTACGACCTCTATGCCGAGCTGGTTCAGGAGAATGAACACATCGTCGATTTTGTCCGAATTAAGGAGTTTGTCGGGGAGAACTTCGTTTATTTCATCGTACGTAATCTCGCCATTGGATTTTCCAAGCTGAATGAGTTTTTTGACTTCGAGTATGTTCTCCAGCACTATTTCGGTTTTGCTCATGACGCTCCTGTATGCTAATTCTTCACACTGTCTGTATGTTGTATTTGTACGAAGAAAGTTTCTCCCATTCTCTGGTGAGAATTTCGATTTCGATTTCCAGTTCGGTCAGATTTGCATTAGTATCGGCATTTCCGCCGGCCTGTGCCTTCCGAATTTTTTCCTTGTACCGTTCGATACCGCGTTCGATCATGTACAATCTGATGTTGATATAGATTTCGGTGTACGCCGCAGCCGGATTTTCTATCCGATAATCCCTGGCAAGGCAATTCTCAAGGAAGATTTTTCCGCTACCATCAGGGAAAAAATCGAACAGCCTGTCAACCGAAATCCTTTCGCCCGCTGAAAATAGTTCCGCCATCTTACCGAACACGGCCGCCGCGTCGGGGTCCTCAATCGCATTTTCGGCAAAATCGATAATCGCCTTCTCGATAAGTTCCGGATACCGGCACAGCAACTCCACCATCTCCCGGTGGGCCCGTACAAGAAATTGGATTTTACCTTGATTTCCGCCGGGATCGCTCGTGGTCGCCGGGGTATTAAACCGTAAACCATCCTTGCCGATAAAACGCTTAAAGTCTGAACGTATCTCATTTTCGCCGATTTTCAATAAAGTGCTGATTTTTTTTAGATAATGGCTCTTTTCAGATTCGTATTCGATCTCGGCCACTATGGCAAACAGCCCGCGTAGGACCTCGAGCCTGTCCCTTCCCACCGATTCCGCGAGAACCCTTTCCAGCCTGAAATCCACCGGTTTCAAGGCGCTGTCGACAATAGCCATGAATTCACGTACTCCGCGTTTTCTGATAAAATCGAATGGATCGTCCTCGGGAAGTACGGCTACACGGGCGTCGACGCTGACATCTTTCACCACATCCAGGGACCGCAGGGAGGCGTTGATTCCGGCGGAATCCGCGTCGAAAAGCAAAATTATCTCCCGGCAGAACCGCGCCAGGAGGCGGACCTGCACCTCGGTAAGAGCGGTCCCAAGCGGCGCAACCACATTTTTTATGCCAGCCTGATGGCATCCAATTACATCGAGATAGCCTTCCACCACTATCGCCCTTCCGAGGGATACGATGTGCTCGCGTGCTTTATTCAGGCCGTATAGTACGTTCCGTTTTCGGAAGAGCTCGGATTCCGGAGAATTTAAATATTTCGGTTCGCCACCACCCATAACGCGTCCGCCGAAGGCGATGACCTCGTTGTTTCTATTGAAAATCGGAAAGATCACCCTGTCTCTGAAACGATCGTAATAATGCGTGGAACCAGATTTTGCGGAAGAGCTCAAAAGGCCAAGTTCGAGCGCAATATCGAAATTCATGCCGGTTTTACGGAAATACCCGGTAAGGGCTCCCCACTCATCCGGGGCGTAACCGATCATAAAATCCTTGATACTGGCGTCCTCTATCCCGCGTTCGCGCAGATATGAGCTCGCTCCAGCCCCGCGAGGCGAGTTTATCATATTTCTGTAAAAGGACATCGCCGCCAGATTCACCTTCTTCCGGATATCGAGTTTATCGTCGTGGATCCCTCCTTTCTCGTCCCGAACCTCGATGCCGAGCATGTTCCCCAGGAATACAACGCTTTCCGGAAAACTTAGCCGCTCGATCTTCGATATAAACGTAAAAACATTGCCTCCGGTATGGCATCCGAAACAGTAAAAAGTCTGCTTTTCGGCGGAAACATTGAACGAGGGGGTTTTTTCCTTATGGAAAGGACACAGGCCGATATAGTTACGGCCCTTCTTCTGCAGGGTCGGAACATACTTCTTTATTATTTCCTGTATCTGCGCCCTGTCGCGCACGATATCTATGGTTTCCTTTGGTATGGCCAACTATCCCTCATTTATTACCGCTTCTAATGTATTTCGTGACACGAAAACGCGGAGGGTCAAGCGTTTTGGAGTTTTCGGGTCACTATCTCCTTGACGAGCGC
This sequence comes from Spirochaetes bacterium ADurb.BinA120, assembly GCA_002069125.1. Lineage (GTDB taxonomy): Bacteria > Spirochaetota > UBA4802 > UBA4802 > UBA5368 > MVZN01. The sequence continues at coordinate 50,966 of MVZN01000007.1, read as the reverse complement.
ACCATCAGCCTGCCCCTTCAGTTCCTTCATCACCAGCCCCATCACCCTGCCCATATCCTTCTGGGACGCTCCGCCCATCTCCCTGATCCGGTTGTCCACCACCCGGGCTATTTCTTCCTTGTCCATCTGTTTGGGAATATATTCCTCTATTATTCGGAGCTCCGCCCGTTCCCGGTCAGCCAGATCCGTGCGCCCAGCTTTATCGAACTCGGCGATTGACTCTTTTCGCTTTTTGGCCCCCCTGAGAACGATTTCTAGAATCTTATCCTCTGTAAGGTCCTCCGTCCCCCTGGTTTTTTCGTATAATAGATCGGTTTTAAGCATTCGCAGGGTGCGAGTCCTCTCTTCATCCCTGTTTTTGATCGAGAATCGAAGGTCTTCCTCGATGCGGTCAACCAGGCCCATATCCACCTCCTACATGATAAATTTAGGCACATCTAAGGCTAAATTGCCACTGAAATCGGAACGCTCAGTCTCCACCCATCGGTGCTCAATTTGGAAGAGGCCCGGCTGCCGGGATTCAGATGGAAATATCATCGGTTTTCTTAAATTATGGGATATCGATCGATACTTGATTATCCCCCGGCGGGAAATCCAGTATCGAAGATTAGAAAGCACTGAAAATAATAGAGTTGTTGCGTATCCGACAAAAATGTCATCGCGGGAAGGCCGCAGGCCGGCGTGGCGATCTTAAAAAGTCAACAAATTACTTTTTAAAAAACCGGATATTGTATGAGATTGCCACGCCCCGATACGACCGGGGCTCGTAATGACACTCAGTAAAGCAACAAGTCTAATGTATATAAAAAACATCCCGCCAGCAAGTCCACCGGACTTATAATTGCTAAAAAATATGATTGACCATGAGTATTCCCGTCATTTAAGTGATTCGACGCGGATCGTTCAGGCAACGCGTCCCGCCACATGCCCGGGCCGACGGTAATTTTTATTGAGCACCCGGCATCCGCCTGACGATCAGTAAATAGAAGTCGGTTTTCCTGAAATATCCGTCATAGAGGATGTCATATTGATCGGTTTCTTCTTTAGAGTTCCCAAGTATGAGATAATTTACCCTTTGTAAATACTAATTCAGGAGCGCTCATGAAAAAGTTAGCCTATCTACTGTTACCCGCATCGATCGCGATTTTTTTATGTTTCGAAAGTATCGATAATATCTGGAGCCAAAACAAGGAAAGTATTGGATTTTCCGGCCCCGCGAACATAGGAGCGGCCTATAAATTTCCGGATTTTTATAGAGGCATCTATCTGACAGTCGACTCGGCCCGGAATATGGAAAAACTCTCCCGATTTGTCGCCATGTCGAAAGAAGCCCGAATAAATGCCATGGTGCTGGACATTCATACGTCGCGCTACGACATATGTCAGGTCCCGCGGGAAAATGTCGAATTATGTCTGAGCAACGGTATTCATCCGATAGCCAGAATCGTGGTCTTCCCCGATGGATTGAAACGCTTTCCAGTCCCGGAAGCCGAGATCAAGGCCAGGCTGGACCTGGCCGAAAAAGCCTGCCAGTACGGTTTCCGAGAAATCCAGTTCGACTATATCCGTTTCAACGACTACGGAATACTGCGAAACCTGACCCTTCAGCAGAAATATGACTTCATAGAGGGCTTTCTGGCCCGTGCGAAGGAGCAGCTTAAAAAATACAACGCCAGAATTGCCGCTGACGTATTCGGCAGGATCCCGTTGAACAGCAAAGATTCCATAGGCCAGAGAATGGAGGGCCTGGACAAAGTGGTGGATATCATCTGCCCCATGGCATATCCGTCACATTACACATGGAGCCAAAAGCTCATGGCGGATCCATACCAGACTGTGTACCTGACATCTAAAAAGGGCAAGGATCGCGTTAAAAGCGCCGAAATAGTGACCTATATCCAGGCATTCAAAATGAAACTCGGCCCATCTGGTCTTACATACAATAAATACATAGAAGAACAGATACGCGCTGTGCACGATGCCGGCGTCAGGGGCTATCTGATGTGGAACGCCAGGCAGGATTACGCGGTCCCCCTGCAGGTCGTCAAGAATTATTATCTGGCATCACCGGAAATGATAAACGCGGCCGGCCGCAAGTCCGGGGACAGGGAACGCCAGGTCGATTGACCCGGGCGATTATCATTCGTGTTCGTAATCGATCTCGAACGACGCCATGTTACGCGGGGCGTCGTTTTTTAATGTAACTACGACGATTCTTTTTTCCGGGAGCCCGAAATAAACGTAATTAGGCCTGGGCTGGTGGATGTTGTTCAATTTTAGGTACTTTCCGCTTTTCTCGTCGAGCACCCATTTCTCGACCACCAGTAGGTGCCGGTTCGGTTGTATCTTGGCCTCGAAATATTTGTCCTGCGACTCGAGGCCAATGGTTGTCCTGCCGACCTCGATCTTGTCGATGAATATTCTGTAATACGAGCGCCGGTCGTTTTCCGGATTTGTGATGTCGGCATCGTATCCGACGAACTTGAAATTATAGGCATCCGGTTGTCTGTAGCGGCCCTCCTCCGGCAAAAGCGGCCTAGAACCGCACGATACAAACGCGCCTGTCAAAAGCGCCGCCAGCACGGCTTTGCCGATAATCATCCGATAGCTCATTTGGCCTCCGTCAAATGAAGAATGTACGGTTCGTCATAGTTTTCCTTCAAGGCGTCAATTATGACAAATCCTTTCTGGTCTATCATCTCGGTAAATTTAACGCTCCCGGGGCCCTTAAGATCTCCGGTCCTGATGATATAACCGAGCGGGTCCGTTATGGAAATTCCGAGCTCGGCTTCCGGTGGGCATGCCAGGGTGAATAATATTTTTACTCTTTTGCCGTAATCGAGCAGGTAGAAATCCCTGTCCTTGTGCTTTGACGTAAATCCCTTGATCGATTGCCGTTTCAAGGGTGTAGCCAGCCCCTTCTCGTCATTCGGCTCCACCTCGTAGTCTTCCGGTGCGGCCAGTTGCCTGACCTGGAGCGAATATGCCCTGTCGGAGTCGGAGTATGTTTTTCGCGAACGAACAGTGATGTAAAAGTCGTTTTTCAATTGTACCGCGGGAAGCACCTCCCGAAAACCGGGCCCACCGTTATCGGCTTCGAATAACTTCATGCCGTCTGAATTGAAAATTTCCATGATGAGATCGAGCGTTTGCGGAGGTGTCAACTCCATCCTGTACAGTCCGAGGCCCCGGTTTGGGTGCATAAAAACATCACGATCGCCAGGAGGGAATATTCTTCCGGAGATTTCTCCGCCGATGATTGTGTTTGCGCGTGAGTTGTCGTCGTTCGGCTCCATCTCCATCCCGGCGTCGAAACTTCTCGAATTTATCTTCAGGCGGTATTCCCGTTCGTGGTTGGACTCGTAGTTTTTTGAGGCCACCATGATATAGTATGTGCCAGGTGTGGTTATGCCAATCTCGCGCATGGACTCACCTTCGTGGGTCCCGCCGGCATCCGAAAATTCCATTTTTTCAAGAGCCGGGTTGTATAATTCAATGATGGAGTTAACGCGCTCCACTCCGGTCAGCTCGATATCGAGCAGGACGGGTTTTTTCATAGGAAGATCGATGTCGATACGGTACCAGTCCTCCTCACGGAGCGGGCTTTCGCCCTGCTGGTTCAGCCTGTTATATGCAGGGCTGAAAAATCCCCGCAACTCACTGTCCGGAAATACTTCTGTAGCGTTGGCGGGACTGTCATTAGGCTCCCTTTCCTCATTGGAGTATGGGCGGCCTCTTATTTCCAGTTCGTATACGCCCTCCGAAACGGCCACCGGAATATCTCTTTCACCGAAACCGACTGAAATAAAATATACGCCGGCCTCGACGAAGAGATTGCTCAAGCTTTCAGGAGAGGATTTCCTCATGTCGTCCACATGTTTTATGAGAACCGGCGTCTCGATCCCCCTCCAGATCTTGAATGAGTGATTTACACCCCTGACCGGGCCAAGCGTTATATTTAACACCATGGGGGAGCTTATCTCTATGCGGTATACATCGACATCATCACGCGTGGAAAGAACGCCACGCATAATCGAATCTACCATAATGGGATTGGCGTTTGCGAAGGAATCGTTCGGCTCCCGCTCGAAGGGGAGGTCCTTTTTACACGCGAGCCATGCCGCCATAGCGAATGACATCGACACGACGAATACCGCCCGCGGCATCATCCGGATCATTCGATATTTATCGTGCATGCCCATGCGTTGGACCACCCTTGTAAGCCCTGTGATATCTGAAATGATATACGAGATTTACCTCTAAACCGTCGGGGCCGCCGTTAAAAGCGATTCCGTCGGATTGGCGCCCCGAGCTCGGCCCTGTATTCTATATCCGGTCCATTATTGTCAGTCAAGTTATTAGCAAAAATCTGATTGAAAATTTAACCGTACGCCATGCATAACATGATCGTCCGTTCCGCGCCGGATCACATCCATTCGAATAGAATATGAATGCGGCCGGAACCGGTCCAACCGAAGCCTTCCCCTTGCGGACGGGGCGGCCGGTGTCTTTCAATACACAATTGCAGAAGGGGGCCTTCGATGAAGCTAATGACCAAACTAAAACTCGGCGGGGTTATTCTCGTTCTCCTTGCGGCTTTGGGGGGATATTTTTATTTCCGCTACTATTTTACATACACCCAGAAGAACATCGTTCAGAGGAAGCTGGAAACGATTACCGGCCAGAACCTTACCGTTACGGTATTCGGGTATGACGGCCGCATAATCAAACGCTGGACCGGCGTCAAAAAGATCACATCGGGCAGCGGCCAAAGGAACCTTACCTATATCTATTTTTATACCTCGGATGATCGATACGTGCAATTGCCAAATTCGGTGTGGTACATAGCCGAAGAGGAATAGGTCTTTGCGGACTGATATACAGTATATCAAGGGGATAGGCCCCAGAAAGGCCGACGCGCTTAAATCCGAGGCAGGCATCGAGACGGTGGAGGACCTGCTGTACTATGCCCCACGGCGCTATCTCGACCGCTCATCCTTCAAGTCCATTGTCGACTGTTTCGCGGGTGAAACGGTGACTGTGACAGGGACAATCCGAGGTCTTTCTGTTGCGGGCAAACGCGGACGATTTCTGGAGGTTGTCATAGACGACGGCACGGACAGGCTCTCCGGGATCTTTTTCGCCGGGATACAGTATTTTCAGAAGATATTTCTTGAGGGCTCCACCGTAATCTTTTCCGGCAAGATCGATGTTTACAGGGGCAAGCGGATTGTCCACCCGGAGTACGATTTTATCGATGAGGATTCAAGGGTCAAATCCATTCATGCCGGCAGGCTAATCCCCCTTTATCGCTCAACCGAAAAGCTTAAAACTCTCGGCTTCGATTCCCGTGGTTTCCGCAGGGCGATACGGTCCGCAATCGACGAATATCTTGACGAAATTCCCGAGCCATTCGATTCCGACATGCTTGGAAGGCTCGGGCTTCTCCCATTACGCGATGCGCTTATGGCCATTCATTTCCCCGACAGCATTGAAGACGTCGGAAAGGCCCGCCAAAGACTCGCGTTCAACGAGCTTTTGTTTTTACAGGTTTACCTGCGAATCTCCCGCATGCGTCTTCAACAGGAGCTATCGAAGAAAAAACCCGCAATCGACCCGGGAATTCTCGATTCCTTCAGTGGCTCGCTTCCCTTCGAACTTACAGAAGATCAGCTCGGCGCGATCGCCCAGATTGTCGGCGATATGGAACGGCCATTCCCCATGAACAGACTGCTTCAGGGGGACGTGGGCTCCGGCAAGACGGTTGTCTCAATGGCGGCCGCGCTCGTGGCCGCCGGTAGAGGCGAGCAGACGGCCGTAATGGCCCCCACCGAGATCCTCGCGGCCCAGCATTACCGTAATTTCCAGGCCCTCATACCCGGAGCACGCGTTATCGAGCTTTTAACCGGCAACATGCAGAAAAATAGAAAGGCCGAGGTCCTCGAAAGGGTAAAGACCGGGGAATGTTCAATACTCATAGGAACCCACGCACTTCTGGAAAGCGATGTCGTTTTCGACAGGCTTGGTTTTATCATAATAGACGAACAACACAGGTTCGGCGTCAGGCAGAGGGCGCTGCTCCATGAGAAGGGGGAACATCCCGACCTTCTTGTCATGACCGCTACGCCCATACCCCGTTCCCTCGCCCTGACCCTCTATGGCGACCTTGACATCACCTCCATTCGCGCAAAGCCGCGAAACCGTTTGCCGGTAAGGACGCTCGCCCTGCCGGAATCCCGCCTTTCCGGTGTCTACAGATCCGTCGAGAAATACATTTCCGAAGGGAGGCAGGCCTATTTCGTATACCCTATTATCGAGGAATCAAGCAGTATAGAACTTAAATCCGCTATAAATGCCTTTGAAATCCTTAAAAACGACGTTTTCCCGGACCGAAGAATCGATCTTCTCCACGGGAGGCTCCCTTCGAAGGACAAGGATGACATCATGCGCCGCTTCATAGCCGGAGAGATAGATATACTCGTATCCACCACCGTTATAGAGGTCGGAATCGATGTTCCAAACGCAACGATTATCGTCATCCAGCACCCGGAGCGTTTTGGCCTCTCACAGCTTCACCAGCTTCGCGGCAGGGTCGGGAGGGGTGAAAAGCAATCTTTCTGCGTCCTTGTTTATCCGGATGAGATCAGCGCCGAAGCCAAAAGGCGAATAGACGTGCTTGTGGAGTCAGATGACGGTTTCAGGATTGCCGAGGAGGATTTACGAATGCGCGGTTCCGGGGAATTTGTCGGTTTTCAGCAGCACGGCCACGGCGCCGGTTTCGAGTTTGCAGACCTCGCCTCCGATATCGACATCATCGGGCTGGCCAGAGAGGAGGCCGCCTCAATCGCCCAGCACATCCCCGACGCCGGGAAAGTACTGAAATCACTTATCGAGGGAGCCGTCCCCGCCGGGATGCCCGGGCTTCTCAACAGCCTTCGTAAAAGAAAAATACTTTCGCTTCTTTCATGAACCGCAGCAGTATTTGTATTTTTTGCCGCTTCCGCACGGACATGAGTCGTTACGGCGTATGGGCGCGCCAAGCTGTTCCTCGATTTTTTCAATGATCGCCTTGTTCTTAAGGCGCTCGAGCATCTCCCGCTTCGAGGCGTTCTTAATGGACACCATCGTTCTCCACATGACGAGAGTGAACCTTTCGAGCTTTTGCGTAAAACCATCCATATCGGCAAAATCCTCGTCGGACCATTTCTCCTTCATGCTTGTTTCAAGGGCCCTTAACAACTCCATATTATTTTTAAAAACCCCATAGAGTCTTTGCGCGGCCTCGTTCCTTGCCCCCTCCCGGCCATATCCTCCCAGATGCAGCCTTTTCAGGAATTCCTCACCCGCCTGTATCTGCCTTCCGATGTAAGCGACATAGGCCCCCCTCTCTCCACGGTTCCCATCGAAGCCGGCGTGTTCCGATTCATTAAAATCGGACGCTGCATGGAGATGGTACCACAGGCCTTCCACGGCCATTACTATTTCGGGACTCAGGGCCCGTTTATTCCCTCCAGAAATCAGGTCCAGTACGGAGGACAGGCCGGATTTACTCAATGAGCTCTGAATTCCGAGGATACAAGCCTTGATCAGCTCGACCGAAACCTCGTACGACACTCCATCGAGAAGAAACGCGAGCTCTTTATCACCGATGTATTTTTTCACTCTGAGGTTTTTCATTCGAGATGACTTCGGTATCAATATGTTTACGGGGTTCGATTGAATTTATCTGAATATGCTCTTTTCGATAAAACGGTTGTATACCGGTATACGCGCCGTACCGAACCACTGGTTCCATTTGCTTTTAAAGAATTCCTGCCTGTTGAATTGCGGGTTTTCGTCAAGCTTGAGTTTCGCTATCATTTCCTCCAGTTGCCGGCCATTGGCGGCAAGCTCGGAGTTGTATTTCATCAATACCGTGCGGCGAACCTCCTCGAAATGCTGGATCTTGTCGAACTCCATATTCGAAGTATTGATGTTTACTTCGTACCATTTAAGCACCTTCTCTTTTATAAATTCCGACGGTATGTAACGCACCACCCTGTTCCCGGGCAGATATTTGAAACACAGCCCGATGCGTTCTATCTGGAAAAGCGATATGATGATCCTGTGAATCGCCGCGGGGCCGATATGGTAAATAAACAGGTTCCGCATTTCGTCCTGGAATTTGAAAAAGTCGCATAACTCCTGCGTCTGGGTGATAATGGTCTTGATGATATATTCCTCGTACTCGGCCCCTATGTTCCTGGATGTATCGCTTAAAAAGCGAATCATGGCCCGTTTGACGGCGCCCTCCTGTGTCGCAGCGGTTTCAGGCTCTGTGGTATAATAAAAGGAATTGGAAATATCCTCATAATCCTTGTCCAGTTTTTCCCGGTAAAGCTTCAGGATATACGGCTCCCTGGTATTCCACGAGCTTGTTCCCCTAAGCCTAAAACCGGTATCCACCTCGATCTCCGCAGGCTCCTGAATGGATTTAACCGGTACCTCGATCTTCCTGCGGGGTTCGCCTTCAGTCTGGCGAACGGAGCTTCCCAGTGGTTGTCCTCCGGTTTCAACTTCGGTTTCAAGATCGAGCGGTACATCGGCCCCCTTACGTCCGGGTCCGACGTCATCGACAAAAGCGCTGAAATTGAATATCGCCTCATATTTATAGGGCATGGATGGGTAGTATATAGTTTTATTTGAAATATCCCGTTCGATGACATCATAGTCCTCGCGCGGGATGGCCAGAAAATCGGCTATTCGATATAAGAAGCGGTCGGTCCCCTCGCAAAACCGCAGAGATGACTCGACATGCGCGTTAAGTTCGGAATAGAGGCCCTTACCCTCGACCGCCAGGTTTATCACCCCGATGCTTTTTGATAGATCGCTCCATTCCTTCCTCACCCTGCTGTTGAATTCCCTCAGCCTGAGAAAAAGTCCGGTGAGGATAAGAAAGTTCAGTTTGTTTTCCTCCTCGAATCCTTCGAAATGGAGTGGATAATCCTTTCGGGCGTTTTTAAGAAGAGAATCGAGTGAGAGTGGGTTGGTAAATTCGTCGTTAAGCCTCTCGATGTTCTCGATGAACCGGATAAACGTGTACTTGTATTTATTGATTAGCGATTGCACGTTTTCCGGCGCGCCGTATTCCGACAGTAGTCTGCGGAAGAGGGCCGTCTTTTCGATATGGAAGCTTACGGCATGGGGGGCCCCCCTGGAGAAGCCCATTATATCGTTATCGACCTCGAGACCTTTTATGCGGTCGACGAACGCCTTTTCCGAATATTCGTCCTTGCCAGAAGCCTCGATGTTGATGTCCGACTTCCTCGCCATCCTTTGTTTAAAACGAAGGCTGTCTTCCTTCGCGCCGCCGTAATCGGAGCCGCTTTCCACATCGGACAGCAGTCTGTCGAGATCGTCATCGATCATCGGAAGTCCCCGTTGACTTCTATGGTTTTACCGGTTCCAGTATTCCGCTGTCAGTCTTTACTACTCCAGCCACTTTTTCTCTTTCCGGGTGATCGCCGTTTTTTTGCGACGCTGTGTTCACCATCGGCGGAAGCTCCTCGCCCCGCATGATCAACTGTATCTCCTCGGCGTTGAGGGTTTCGCGTTCCACAAGATACTGGGCGATTTTTTCGAACCTGGACTTGTTTTGCGTTATAAGTTTGCGCGCCCTCTTCTCGCATTCCGCCAGTATCGCCTTTACCTCGTCATCTATCATCTCGGCGGTCGTTTCGCTGTAGTCGCGGTGCTGGGCTATCTCCCTGCCCAGGAATATCTGTTCGTTCTTTTTGCCGAACGTTACCATGCCAATCTTTTTACTCATCCCCCATTCGCATACCATCCTTCTGGCTATGTCCGTGGCGCGCTCGAGATCGTTACTGGACCCTGTGGTCACATCCTTGAACTTAAGCGATTCCGCCACATGCCCGCCAAAAAGCACGGTGATCTGGTTCAGCCAATAATTTCTGGAATGAAGGTGTTTCTCCTCCTTTGGAAGCTGCATCGTGAGGCCGAGGGCCCTGCCGCGCGGAATAACCGTCACCTTATGTATGGGGTCCGAACCAGTAAGAAGACCCAAAAGCGCATGGCCCGACTCGTGATAGGCGATAATTTCCTTTTCCTCGTTGGAGATGAGCATGGAGCGGCGTTCGGGCCCCATGAGCACCTTGTCCTTTGCGTCCTCGAGATCGATCATCGAAACGCGCTTTTTGCCTCGTCGCGCGGCAAGAAGGGCGCCCTCGTTGACCAGGTTTGCAAGATCCGCCCCGGTGAAACCCGGTGTTCCCCTGGCGATCACCTTTAGGTCCACTTCCCGCGAAAGCGGAATCTTTCTGGAATGGACCGCAAGTATCTTCTCGCGTCCTTTGATATCCGGCGTATCGACCACGACCTGCCGGTCGAAACGACCGGGACGGAGCAGCGCGGGATCGAGCACGTCGGGCCTGTTCGTCGCCGCGACTATAATGACCCCTTCGTTTGTTTCGAATCCGTCCATTTCGACCAATAGCTGATTGAGGGTCTGTTCGCGCTCGTCGTGTCCCCCTCCGAGCCCCGCGCCTCTCAGCCTTCCGACCGCGTCGATTTCATCGATAAAAATGATGCAGGGAGCGTTCTTTTTGCCCTGTTCGAAAAGGTCGCGCACCCTCGAGGCCCCCACCCCCACGAACATCTCAACAAAATCGGAGCCGCTTATAGAAAAGAACGGGACACCCGCTTCTCCGGCGATCGCTCTTGCGAGAAGGGTCTTACCCGTCCCGGGAGGCCCCATCAGCAGGACGCCTTTGGGTATTTTCGCGCCGATGTTCGCGAATTTCTTGGGATCTTTAAGAAAATCAATGACCTCCCCCAACTCCTCTTGGGCCTCGTCGACCCCGGCTACATCGGCGAAGGTGACCTTGTTGCGCGTTTCGGGGTTTAGACGCGCCCGGCTCTTGCCGAAGGACATGGCCTTGTTGCCGGTCGACTGAATCTGTCGTATCATGAAAAACCAAATAAGCCCGAAGAAGAACAGCCACGGGAGGAAATTCAACAACCCCTTGAGAAAAAGGTTGTCATCGGCCTCCTCCCCCTTTACCTCGACCTTCGAGGCGAGAAGGTTTTTCATCAACTCGGGGTCGTCATAAGGAATGATCGTTTCGAAATGAAAGGACTTGTCGCCCTTCGTGTATACTCCGGATATCTTTTTCCCATTTACAATGGAAACCGCCTTTACCTTCTGCTCGGAAACCTTGCGCAGGAAGTCGCTGTATTGAAGGGCTTCCACCCGGGGTTTTGTTGTGTCGTTCATTTTAAAGATTGCGATCGCCAGGACAACTATCAGCAATAAAAGCGCGATCTGTTTTCCTGTCTTGTTCATTTGGCACTCCTCATAGCGCGCGGCCGTAGAGCGCGACTCTGTTTTATTCTCCGGTATGCCCCTATGGCCGGGCTGCCGGCGGACAAACTGCCTTCGTCTTCCGGTCTAAAGACTATCTGTAATTATTGGAACGGGCCGTATTTGAGGCGTTACCCGCTGTAATCCCCGGCGGATCATTGAAGCCGTTTATCCCCCCAGCCCGGTATATGGCAAGTATTTTTTGGGACTTCTCCGTAATCATGAAATCGACCCCTACCCTATTTGTCGCACCAGGCATAAATCCTGTCATCACTCCAGCCGTTTTGCCGTTTGCCTCCACGATCGGTATAGAATCGCGGAGCCTCGCTGGGATTTTCAAATCGATCATAAGATCTTTTATCTTTCTGGTGCCGAATCCTAACTTTATACGATCTCCCTTCACCCTGTTTCTCAGTATAATATAATCCACATTCTCCGGTAAAGCCAAAAAAAGCCCCGGGCCGTTTCGCCCTTCTTCGAGGAAGCGGGAATATTCGACCACACTGATGTCCATTGAAATTCCACATTCCGCGATGTCGAGGCGAAGGGGCCATGCGCTTACGCCTATGATGTCCACACAATATTTCCACGCAGGGCTCTTCGATCGGCCTCCAATGGCGTGGCCTATGCAGATGGTCGAGCCTCGGCCAACACGTTCATAATGGATATAAAGATCTGAGCCCGCCTTCACGGTTAACGTAGATTTACACGAACGATATGCCCGGAGCGCCTCTTCAATTATAGCGCGGGAAATATACATTCCAAAATGGTCGCGTATGGCGGTTATCAGGGCATGTCGGATGATGCTCTCGTCATTGTCGAGCTCCTCCGGACGGATGACCACTCTTCCGTCCTCAACCGTAAACGCTTTTCCGTATGCTTTTGCGAGAAGCCGCCCGATTAGCAACTGGTTTTCAGTTGCAAGAACCGAGAGCCGATTGAGCGCCTCCTCTGCGGCCCCGAACCTGCGCGCGGTAAAAGGAAGTAGTTCGTTCCTGATAAAATTTCGCAGAAATCGGGAATCCGCGTTACTTCCATCCTCCCGCCATTCCAGCTCGTTTTCACGAAGGTACGCGTATATCTCTTCACTGTTAAGGCCGAGAAGCGGGCGAATAAAAATGCCTCTAATCGGATCGATGCCCCGCAGTCCGTGGATACCGGTTCCGCGAAGAATTCGCATCAGTACGGTCTCGGAATTGTCGCTCAGGGTGTGGGCTGTCGCTATTCGTGTCCAGGAATCGGAGCGTGCGATCCTCGCAAGCATCTCATATCTCCGTTCCCGCGAGTATTCCTCGAAGGATTTGCCTCGGGGCCTCATGGTGCAATCGAGCCTTTCGGCATATAGCCGAATCCCCTTCAACCCGGCGAGGTCCGTCACGAAGGCCTCATCTCCGTCGGAATCCGCGCCCCGTGCAAGATGATTTAGATGAAAAACACCGAGTGTAAGCGACATCTGTCCGGCAAGTTTGCACATTATGTCCAGCAGCGCCATGGAATCCTTGCCCGCGGAGAGAGAAAGAAGCAGGCGGTCCCTCTTTTCGAGCATTCCATGCTCGAGGATAAACTCTCCCACCCGCTGTACGATGGCGTCGCTCATTTTCATCATCCTGGTAATTTGATTTAATCTTCCCCATGACGTCGCGTATATTTCCAGCAATTTATTATAACACCGAGAAGAGCTCGCCCAGGGTAGCGAAAAATGATTGCTTTTGCCCGAAAACCGGGGAATGGTAGGCCCATACGATGAAGTTGCACCGAACGATTTATCGGAGAGAGCGCATGGATTCCATAATAAAGGACCGAATTGACGAATGGACAAGGCCTCCATTCGATGAAGAGACAAGAAAAGAGATAAAGCGCCTCGTCGACGCCAAGGACCACAGGGAGCTGGAAGACCGCTTCCACGCCATGCTCGAATTCGGGACCGGTGGCCTCAGGGGCGTTATCGGCGCGGGCACTAACCGAATGAACGTGTATACCGTCGGTATGGCGACCCAGGGGCTCGCCAACTATATCCTGGCCCGTGGAAAGCGGGAAAACGGCGTGGTCATAGCCCGTGATTCACGCAGGATGTCCGATACCTTTTCAAGGGAGGTCGCCTGCATTCTTGCCGGTAACGGCATCCGCGCCTATTTTTTCAACGAAATCACTCCCACTCCTCTCTGTTCGTTCGCCATTCGAGACCTAAAGGCCGTCTCGGGCATAGTAATCACCGCAAGCCACAATCCCCCGGAATACAACGGATACAAGGTCTACTGGGAGGACGGAGGGCAGGTCGTCCCCCCGGTCGACGGGGAAATCATCGATGAGGTAAGGATGATTCATTCAATCGACGCGATAAAACGAGTTGATTTCGATGAGGGGGTACGCGCCGGGCTGATCACGATCATAGGGGATGATATCATTCAGAATTACCTCTCCCGCCTCGAGAGGAAGGCCCTCCGCGCGGTTAAGCCGTCGGAAACGGCCATCGTCTACACCCCGCTCCACGGTACCGGATACAGGATCATTCCGGCGGTCTTGCGGCATTTCGGGTTTACCAATCTTTTCCCTGTCGAATCGCAATCGAGACCCGACGGCAATTTCCCCACGGTCCGCTCCCCCAATCCCGAGGAACGCGACGCTCTTGCACTCGCCCTCGATCTGGCGCGCAAGGTGGACGCCGACATAATTCTCGCCACCGACCCCGATGCCGACCGCATGGGGGTCGGGATTAGGAACCCATACGGGGATTACGACCTCATCAACGGCAACCAGATCGGCACAATGCTCGAATACTATCTGCTGGACCGCCTGACCCAAAAGGGCGCCCTTCCGGCCAACGCGGCCGTGGTTAAAACCATTGTCACTACCGATCTCCAGGATGTCATCGCCCGGAGCTATAATTGCGCGATCGATAACGTACTGACCGGTTTTAAATGGATCGCCATGAAAATGAGGGAATACGAGGCCTCGGGCGAGAGGTCGTTCGTTTTCGGAGGTGAGGAAAGCTACGGATATCTCCCCCTCGATTTCGTCCGCGACAAGGACGCTATAAGCTCCTGCTACTATTTCGCCGAAATGGCCGATTGGCTCTCCGGGCGCGGAAGCACTCTGTACGAATACCTCAACTCGATATATCTCAAGTATGGTCTTTATCTGGAGGACCTTCACTCCATGACCATGAAAGGCATCGACGGGATGGAGAGGATCCGCTCGATCATGGAATCATTCCGCGGCAAGGCGCCCGCCGAGTTCGGCGGCGTTAGTGTGTCCCGCATATCGGATTATCTTACGCTTCTGGAAACCGGAGTATCTGACGGAATTGCCTCCCCCATACAGGGGATACCGTCCTCGGATGTGCTGCAGTTTTTTCTGGAGGACGGGTCTAAAATCACCATGAGGCCCTCCGGCACCGAGCCCAAGATCAAGTTTTATTTCAGCGTTAACGCACGGGTGGGCATGGACGAGCTGGAGGTCGCCAAGGCGGCGCTTCGAAAGCGCATCGAGGCTTTCAAAACCGATCTCGCCTCGAAGGTAAACGCCGTGTAACGGCTGAAAGTATCTCAGACTCCCTGGCGCGCATGGCTTCCGCTTCTTCCTTCGTTCGTTCGTGATCGTAGCCGGCCAGGTGCAGAATGCCGTGGACCAGCAGCCTCATGAGCTCCCCGGCCGGAGTCGCCCCGAATCGAACAGCCTGTTCGGCGGCGCGTTCGAGCGAGATATAGACATCGCCGACTTCCTCAGGCGCGCCCCTTGCGGCCGGAAAAGGATTCTCCCTGTACGCGAAAGAGATGACGTCCGTCGGCCTGTTCTTCTTTCTATATTCGCTGTTTATTCTTCGGATCCCCTCGTCGTCGGTAAGGATGATGGATATCGCGGCATCCGTTATGCCGGCCATCAGGCATATAAGCCCGGCGGAGCTTTTAACGCGGCGGCCGCTTATGCCGTCGAAGGGAAGCTTAGCCCTTCCCTCGAGGAAAAGGCTAACGCTCGTCTTCTCGGTTCTGGACCTTTTCCTCAAGCTTTTGGACCTCCTCGTTATCCGGGTATTCGATCCTTGTATGGAAAATGCCGTTTAGTATCCGCATGAAGGCCCTCTGTATCTTGTTGAGGTCCGACATCGTCAGATCGGAGTATTCGAACTCATCGTCGTTCAGCTTGTTATATATTATTTTCTTGACCAATGACTCGAGCTTTACGGTCGTAGGGTCCTGGAGTGATCTCGAAGCGGCCTCCACCGCGTCGGCCAGCATGACAACCGCTGTCTCCCTCGACTGTGGTTTCGGGCCCGGATACTGGAAGTCCGCCCTGCTTATGACGCCGGCATCCCCGGACGTATCGGCCTCCTCGAGGGCCTGATGATAGAAATAGGTCATCATTGTCGTTCCATGATGTTCGCGTATGAAGCCTTCCACCTGCTCCGGCAGTCGGTTTTTTCGGGCGAGCGCCAGCCCCTTTTCGACATGCGAGATAATCAATCGAGAATACTCCGCCGGCGCGAGGGATCTGGCCCTTTTATCGGTGATCTTGTTTTCTATGTAAACGCCGGCGTCCTCAATCTTGCCTATATCGTGATAGTACCCTCCGACCCGCGCGAGCAGATAATTGGCTCCAATATCCTTGCATGCGGCTTCGGCCATGTTCGCCACCATAAGCGAATGGTTGTACGTGCCCGGCGCCTTTATTAGCATGCGCCTGAAAATAGGAGCGTTGAGGTCGGAAAGCTCGAGCAGATTGAACTTTGTCGTTATGCCGAAAAGGTTCTCGAACAGCGGGAAGACCCCGAGCACCAGGATCGAGTTGATTATGCCGTTCGCAAGCGAAAGCTCGATGTTTCTCAGCGTATCGTAAATCGAATAGTCTTCCATAAGGCATACGCCGATAACCACCACGGAATTGATAAGGCCGAGGATCAGCCCGCCGCGCAGGAAATCGGTCCTTCGTTCTACATTCGAGAGGACGAAAACGCCCAGTATGGCAGAGCTGAACGCGGTAACGATAACCACCAGAGAGCCGTTGCTCACGACAAATGAGAAAAAAATGAGATAAAGCCCTATGATGATCGCGATAAATATGTTAAACAGCGTCGCGACTATCATGGTTACCGCGGAAATCGGCAGATAGAGGGCGAAGATAATGCTGGAATTGAGAATATTGTCGGTTCGCGAAAGGAAAAAAGTATATATGATGAACACCACGACGATGGAGAATATGATCATCGGCGCCTTGCGGTCCGGTAGAAGCCTGGAATGGTATTCGAGAAGAAAATAACCGAACACAAAAAGAAAGGAGGCCTGAAGTAGGAGTACGCCAAGTATGTAGTTTATCCGCGTTGAGGACGCGTACGTATTGAGTATATTGATCTTGTTCAGGGTCTCCGTCGTTATGGTGTCCCCTTCCCGCACTATGGTCTGCCCTTTTTTAAGCACCCCCGTAACGGGCTTAGCGTTTCTGACCGCTTCCTCGATTCTACGCTTGGTCTCTTCTCCATTAAAAAAAAGGTTGGGTTTTAAAAGTGTTCTCACAATTGAAACGACCATCGCCAGGTCTTCCCTGTTGCGCCGTTGCGCCAGCGCTCCGGAAACAGCCGGTATTTCCGAGTATACCTCCGCGAGGGTCTTGAGATCCTCCAGGCCCCTGGATGTCTCGTCAGCGGGCTGGGGGCTGTTTATAACCCTGACAATCGCGTTTCTGTTCGCTATCGACAGGGGGTTCGAGTAGGGCGCGGGCATCACTCCGTTATCGAGAATATGAATGATTGTCTTTTTTATATCCTGGCGTTTTTCAGGGGTATGCTGGCTTCGCAGCAGCTCGTAAAGGGCCCTGTCGTCATACTGGGGGAATTTGGGAAGCTTCGCCTTGAGGGTTATCAATTGGAAAGTCCTGTCCTCGGAGCCGGTAGGCGGTATTTCATGCAGAGTAATATCGATGCAATCGAAAAGAACATCCACGTACCGCAGACTTTCTATCAGGACGGAGTGGTCCCTATCGAAAACGAGCGGAACCGATTCCGCGACCCTGCCTTTTTCCGCCCGTGTTTCGGATTCTATCTCGAATATGATGTCGCTTGGAACGCGTACGTCCTCGCGGGCTATGTCGCCTATGCCGTAATTATGGGTTTTACCAACAACATTTATTGAGAGAAGCGCCGTCGAGATCACTATTATCCCGAGGATGAGAAACAATGACAGCCGCACATTGCGGTTTCCCATCGCGGCATTGATGGTACGGCTGAAGATTTTAACCGTGGTAAACATAATTTATTCAGGGACACAGGTCGTGAGTACCAACTCAGCCTTTCTGTCCTTTCTTTTCGGCATGATCGTACGCGGCCACTATTTTCTCGACGACGGGATGCCTGCAAATATCCTCCCGTCCGAACTCGACAAACGCGATCTCCTCAAGTCTTCCTAAAATTTTCATCGCGTTTACAAGGCCCGAATTCCGCGGCTTTTCGATATCTATCTGCGTAACATCACCGGAAACAACAATCCTCGAATTGTTGCCAAGCCTGGTAAGGAACATCTTCATCTGCGAGACCGTGGTATTTTGTCCCTCGTCGAGAATGATAAAAGCCCTGTTAAGGGTCCTCCCCCGCATGTACGCGAGAGGGGCTATCTCTATGGTGCCCTTCTCGATTAATTTTGAAACCTTTTCGAACGAAAGAAGGTCAAACAGCGCGTCGTACAACGGCCGAAGGTATGGATTTATTTTTTGAATCAGGTCGCCCGGCAGAAAGCCGAGGCTCTCCCCGGCTTCCACCGCGGGCCTTGTCAGGATGATGCGCTCGACCCTTCCGGCAAGAAGATGCCCCAGCGCCACGGCAACCGCCAGGTATGTTTTCCCCGTTCCCGCGGGGCCGACCGCGAAGGTGATGGGGTTTTTATTGATCGCCGAAACATATCTGGCCTGATTAAGGGTCCTTGGCGAAATGGTCTTTCCGGTTTCCGGAATCGATATTTTCAGCCTGCTTAGCTCGTCGGTATCGATATTTCCACCTGCCGCTATCGTCGTTGCGAGATAGCGAATGTCGAAATCGTCGAACTCGTAGGCCTTGTCCTTCATCTGGAGGTAGTCCCCCATCAGATGCAAGAGCCTATTGGCCTTCTCTGTCCCGGGTCCCGTCGAGCTTATAATCAGGGTATTACCCCTCGGGATTATACGCACATCGAGTATTTTCTCGATGGCAACGAGGTTTTTGTCCCTCAGACCGCAAATCCTCCGGTAAAGCGAGGAATCGTCAATTTCGAAACGGCTCTCTACGGCGTTTTCGACCATATGCTACTTGTCGACCACCTTTATGTAGAGTTCCCTTAACTGGGCAGGCGATACGGGAGATGGCGCGTCGCTCATCATGCACTGTCCCTTCTGGGTTTTCGGAAATGGGATGACGTCCCGTATGGAATTTCGCCTGAGGAGCAGCATTATTATCCGGTCAAGGCCGAGCGCGATTCCGCCATGGGGCGGCGCCCCATATTTAAGGGCCTCGAGAAGGAAGGAAAATTTTATTTTTGCGTCCTCCTCTGATATGCCGAGCACTTCGAACATCTTCTTCTGAACGTCGGTATTGTGGATTCTAATGGAGCCGCCCCCTATCTCGACGCCGTTTAAAACGATATCATAAGCCTGCGCTTTGATCGTATTTATATTCTCCGGGGTCAGGGTATCGAGCAGAGCGACATGTTCCTCTCTTGGCGCGGTGAACATGTGATGTTTCGCGTAATACCTCCGCTCCTCCTCATCGTACTCGAGGAGGGGAAAATCGAGCACCCAGAGGAAATTAAACCTGCTTTCGTCGATCAGGTTGAGGTCCCTTCCGATCTTCAATCTCAGATTCGCCAGGGTGTCGTTGACGATACCCTCCCTGTCGGAGCCGAAGAAGACGATCATTACGCCCTTTAAGTCGAGCTTTTTCGAAAGCGCCATGCGTTCCGATTCGCTCAAGAATTTCGATATTCCCCCTTCGAAGTCACCTTCGCGATACCTGACATACGGCAGTCCCTTGGCGCGGAATGTTTTAACGTATTCGGTATAATCGTCCGCCATTTTACGCGATATGGCGCCGTCGTCCGGTACCGGCAGGCATTTGATAATACCGCCTGAGGCAAGGGCCGCGCTGAATACATTGAAAGAGGCGCCCTTGAAGATATCGCCGCAATCGACAAGTTCAAGGCCGAATCGGGTGTCCGGGGCGTCCTTTCCGTACCGTGTCATCGCCTCGTCGTAGCTAATGCGCGGGAATGGCAACTCCACCTCGAGGCCGATCGTAGCCCTTAGCATTTCCGCTATAAGACCCTCTATTACCCCAATTACCGTTTCGCGGGTAACGAATGACAGCTCGAGATCGACCTGGGTGAATTCGGGCTGGCGGTCGTTTCTCAGGTCCTCGTCCCGGAAGCATTTCACGACCTGGAAGTACCTGTCGAAACCCGAAACCATAAGGATCTGCTTAAAGAGCTGCGGCGACTGCGGAAGCGCGTAGAACATGCCCCTGCTGATGCGGCTTGGAACCAGGAAGTCCCGCGCGCCCTCGGGCGTCGATTTGTTTAGTATGGGCGTTTCTATCTCGATGAATCTGTTGGCCGAAAGGTATCGCCGTATCACCTGGGTGGCCCGGTGCCGGGCCAGTATCGTCTCACGCATCTCCTCGCGCCTTAGATCCAGGTATCGGTACTGCAGCCTCAGCTCCTCGTTTATCGAATTGCGCGTATCCAGCGGGAACGGTGGGGTCAGCGAGGAGTTGAGCACCTCGATGTAATCGGCCTCCACCTCGAGCGCGCCTGTGGCAAGGGATGGATTCACCGTTTCGGCAGAGCGGCGCCGCACGGTACCCTCAACTCTCAGACAGAACTCATTTCGGACCGTTTCCGCAATGGCCGCAATGTCCGGCGACCTTGACGAGTCTATGACGATCTGGACAATCCCGGAAACGTCGCGCAGTTCCAGGAATATTATCCCGCCCAGATCTCTTTTCTTATCCACCCAGCCTCCAAGCTGGATGCGTTCGCCGCTCTGCGAATCGGACACTTCGCCGCAATAGGTTCTTTGGGTGAACATCTCGTATCCTTACAAAGGCATGATGAACGAAATAAAACGTATCTACATACGTTTTCCAGCAAGTCATTTGTCAAGCTGAAAAAGAAAGCACACCGAAACCGGTCATTCGAACATTTTTTTTCTTACCATGTCGCAAAAACCTCGCATGGACGCCGAGTCGGGTTTGAAATTCAATGCGGAGACGGCATCATCGAGCGCCCTGGCGAAATCGCCCAGTTCGTACCACGATAGCGCCCTGCTGTAATAGGATTCCGACTGGTAGGGGTTGATCGATATCGACATGGTAAAATCGTCGATTGCCATCCCGTAATCCCCCGTCATTCTTCTGCACAGCCCCCTGTAATTGAAGGCCCTGAAATTAGTGGCGTCCAGCTCGACGGCCCGGGTAAAATCCTCAATGGCCTCCTCATAGCCCGCCTGGGACAGATATGCCATGCCGCGGTGATTATGAATGATCGACCGTACGCTGTCCGTGCTCTCCGACTCCAGAAGGCGGGAGTACAGGGATATCGCCCTTGCGTATCCACCTTCGTTGTGGGCCGTTATCGCCTTGAGGAGTATATTATCTATAGTGTCCTCCGGCATGGAGTCCGATTGAGGCGCGGGGGCGATTTCACCTGGGGAAAGCGGACCTTCCGTGAGGACAGCCGATGGCGATGTAACGCCAGTCTTTTCATAAATGGCGTTCCTTCTCTTCCTCAATTCCATCTGCAGGGAGCGCTGATAATCTCGTATCTCCTGAAATATGATGTCCGCTAGCGTCAAATTGGCGTTAAGCGCCGCGAGCTTGCGTTTTAAAGGAAGATCGAACGGAGTGAATTCGGCCTTGTACACGAGTTCATGTTCCACCTCGGACCAGGCATCCTGAAGTATTGTGGAAAGCTGTATTTCACAGAAGGACAGCTTATCGTCACCGGTTTCGTCCGAGTATCCATCCATTTTCAGCATCAGGTGGGTGGCCTCGTATCCAAATTCGCGGAATGAGTGCTTTATCCCCTTCTTCTCGGCCGCGGATATCGGAAACGACTCCCTCAGCACCCTCTCTGCGGCCTCGATGTCTTCAAGAAACGGGAAAATCACCCTCACTCCAAGGATATCGGTAATGGCCTCCACATCCCAACCGCCGTGGTTCTGTCGCATCTTGCGAAGCATCTTGTTAAAATAGCTATCGAAGGATTTTACCCTGTATTTGATCGTCGGATTGAGGCCCTTCCCAAGGAGGGTGTTTTTGATATCGAGGGCGATTCGTGAGAGCACGGCCTCGTACGAAGGCGCAAGCCTCGAATACCACTCACTGATCTTGGCCCTGTCCGGAATTCCTTTTTTCCTGTTCATGTCCGCAAACCCTTCAGGCGATTCCCCTCCCCGGAAAAAGGCATAACGGGTGCGATGCCTCGAGCTTCGCCATCATGAAAGCAAAACCCTGGTGCAATCGCAGGAACTTAATGCGTCCGCATCCCTCGGCTTTACAAACATACTTTCGCGCGGGGCACTTCCCGAAGACGCATAGCCGCCCCAGATAGGCTCCATCCGGGTAATTGAGGATGAAGACGTCCACCTGATGGTGAGCCACCCCGATACCCTTTTCGACCAGCAGTTCCGAAAGCGCGGCGAGTCTCGCACTGCGCAGATCGTCTATCGAGCGAACATCGTCGATCCACACGGCAAGGTCGATATCCGCGCAGGCGTGATAGACCTCAACGCAGGTGAGGTCATTTCGTCCACGCAGATATCTCTCCTTGAATGGGGGGGCCGCAACCGACCCGAACAATACGATCCTGTGGACAGCGGGAATGGATGAATATGCCCTAACGACGTATTCCGCGGCGATGGAAAAATTCTGCCTGCGCCTGAGGTTGTCGGCGTTTACTCGGTCTATTTCCGCTTGCGACGGCTCCTGCCCCTCCCACAGGAAGGAGATCCCGCCGGAATCGCTGTTTTCTTTGCTGCCGTTCGTCATGGCCCGCATCTATCCGCCTGGGCGGATAAGGATCTCGATAATTTCCGGGATGGTCCCCACCCTGACCGGCGGCCCCCAGGTTCCGAAGCCGCTCGAAACCAGTATATGGGTATTTCCCTTCTTTTTATATCCGTAGCTTAGTTCGTAAATCGCGCCGGTTATCAGATTGAAGGGCCATAGTTGTCCGTGATGCGTATGGCCCGAGATCTGAAGGTCCACCCCGTTCCTCTCAGCCTCCTCGAGATGAAAGGGCTGATGGTCCAACAGTACAATCGGCCTCTTTCTGTCGACGTGCGCCAGAATCTCGCCAAGGTCTTTTCTGCGCTCGCCCTTAAAAGCCGCGATGCTTCTGTCCTCGCGCCCCGCCACGTAAAACAGTCCCCCTACTAGCGCCAGGCTGTCGCGAAGCATATGTATGCCGTGGTCTTCAAGGTATCCCACCGCCTCGTCGACTCCTCCGATATACTCATGATTGCCCGTTACGGCATAAACCCCGTATCTGGCGCTTAGTCCCTTGAGTGTTTCCCCAAGATTCTGCTCTATTACAGGGGCGAGGTCCTCGTCGAGAATATCACCCGCAAGGAGTATTGCGTCAGGCGACATGCGGTTGATCTCATCCACCAGGCGTTCGAGCCTGGAGTTGCCGATAAGGACTCCAAGGTGAATATCAGAGGCCACGGCGAGGCGGATGCCTTCCGGCGGAAGTTTTTTATCATCCAGCCTTATTTCGAGCTTTTTCAGCCTCGGCGCGGCCGCATTGAGATATCCGGCGGCGACAATCCCGGCGGTCGATAACGCGACGGCGCAGGCCGCGATGATTTTTACGTTCATCCGCCCGTGAAGCATGTAATCAGAAACCGCAGGGATATAGCTTCCGGCCGCCATGAGAGCGTCAACGGCGAGAAATCCGATAAAAAGATAGGTCATGATGGCGAACCAGAAGGAGCCTATGAATATCGCGGCGTCGCTTGCCGCGCAGACCGTATACCGCTCCAATACCCTTCCGCCAATATACGCAAAGGCCACCAGCACAAACAGAACGGCATAAACCGGCCGGCTGGCGGACCCGCGCGGTAGAAGCTGCCAGCCCTTGAAAAAAATATAATAGTTGATGGCGCCGTACAGCAGTAGAAAAATCGAAAAAAATATATAAAAATTTATGGTTCGCATCTTAAATTTACCAGTTTCAGTATATCCCGCCCGTGAAGTTTCTTCGATAAAACGAGACCCCTCCCCGCTCCGGGGGAGAGGTCATTGGGCGAACGGTTTGGAAACAGGCCGCCCTACTTCTTTCCTACCCTGGGGATGACTACGATGTCGACCCGCCGGTTGAGGGCCCGGTTTGCGGCTGTATCGTTGGACACTATCGGATTGTACTCTCCGTATCCGGCCGCGGAGAACCGCGCCTGATTCAGTTTGCGGTCCTGATTGAGCACGAAATTCAGCACGGCAAGGGCCCTCTCGACGGACAACTGCCAGTTGTCCCTGAACTGACGGGTCTTGATGGGCACGTTGTCAGTGTGCCCCTCCACGACGATGTTGTATTCCGGAAAATCCCCCAGGATCTTGGTTATTTTCTGGAGCGCCGGGAGGATATCCTTTTTAAGTTCCGCGGAACCCGAATCGAATGATATGCGGTCGTCGATGTTGATAATAAGCTTGTCATGGAAGCGCTTGAGGCGTATCTCCCCTTTGCGTATTTCATCGGCCAGTTGTTTTTCAAGCTCGTCGGCCTGCATCTTCATCCTGTCGAGTTCGTCCTGCTGGGCCTTTGTAAGTTTCTTCAGGCCGGCCATCTCGTCGCTCAGGTTCGCTATTGACGCCCTCATGTCCGCAATTCGGGCCTCATACGACTTTCTAAGCTCGTCCAACTCCTTTATTCGCCTTTCCCTTTCCTCCTGGAGCTCCTGTCGCAGTTTGGCGAGTTCGGACTCATAGCGCGCCTGCATCTTTTTGCTTTCCTCGACGAGGTCCTTTTCGCGGTCGCTCCCCTTCCTCTGCAGGGCATCTATTGTAGCCTGGAGCTCTTTCACCCTCGACTCGCAGAGGCTGTTGTCCTTTTCCCGCTGCTTGTTGCATGCCTCGATTTCTCCGTTGAGCTTCTCGATTCGACGCTCGAGGTCTTTTATGGCAGTCTCCATATTCGCCTTTTCGTTGGCGAACTGCCGCTGGACGCTTTTAAGCTCCAGCTCCACAGCGATCTTTTCGTTGTAAAGGTTCTTGTAGTCGCTTGTCCACTTGAACAGCTGGGCATGCGCGGTCCCCGCCATAAGGATTGAAGTGAACAGGAGCGCGCCGGCCCCTGTAAGAGTCTTTCTTTTCATAGTATTGGCTCCGTGATGTGACGCGTTCAATTGCCGTATCCCGACTCATTGAGCTTCGTTTCGACCGCCTTGAAGGCATCGGTTTTCTTTAAATGGTACTGCCTGGCCTGCGTCGCTTTTTCCCTTCTCGACTCGAGGTACTTTTCATATTCTGAGACGTCGATTCGCGCCTTGTCGTCTTTTTGGCCGGTCTTGGGGTCCACCGGCGCCTCTCCCATTGTCCTGTCCTGGTACGCACGGGCGATTTTAGCCTTCTCGAAATTCAATTCCGCAATTTGCGCCGCAAGCTCCGCCTCCTTGAGTTCTATACCGGACTTCTCGTAATCCTGGCGGGCCTGAAGGTACTCCTGGTTTATTTTTTCAAGATTTATCTTCCGCTGGTTATCCACCATAGCCTTCTCGACTTCCGCCAGGGCCTTTGTATCGTTGGATATGGCATACAGTTTTTTCTTCTCCTCAAGCAGGGCTTTCTCCTTTTCGAGGCTCGATATCTCCTTGCCGCTCACTATCTCCCTCTGAGAGGTTATCTTTAGGGATTCCTTGATTTTATTGTTCTCCTGATTGATGAGTACGATATCGTCTTCGATTTTGGCGAGTTTCTTTTCATCCGTCGCTGTCTTTTCAACCAGAAGGGTGTCCTTGACAGGCGCCGGCATCGAGGCGAAACACCCGGAAAGCCCGATTATCGCGCATACGACAGGAACGATCAGCTTTTTCATGATTCTCATCCTTAAATCTGAAATTTTACTATGCCGTCCCGGCGTCGGGAACCGGCGCTCGAGCCGGCCGGGATCGAATGATGATCCGCGTTATATCATGAAGCGTAACCGGCGGTTTGATTTTATCCCCAATACACTCACCCATGGAACACCCCGGCCCCGCCGTTAATGGGAACGGGGCCGGTCGCCGGCCAATGATTAAATGTGCTTGAATATTTTTAAAATGTCAATGTAATTATTGCCTCTTGCGACAACCCCCCATAAAAACTCGCGGGGACTTTAACCGTCCCTATTCCGCCCCCCGATGAGCCCGGACGCCCTTTGGCGCCTCCGGCGATCGACCCTTGGAAGCGAAGCCCATTTCGGCCGGGTCTTGTCACTCAAAATAAAATGAACCTTTTTCCATACTGTAAGAATTGGCCTCGATATGCCGTCGTGACTATCCCATGCGAGTAATTCGCCTGCTTCCATACGAGTAGATATTAATAAATTTTGTGTGGTATGACTTCGAAACCGGCATAAGAGTCACATGGATATTTATCTTGACATGTTCACTTACATTTGATACTCATATAACTCTCAAACTTTAATCAACGGTGGTGCCGAGATGGAAGAGATAATAACCGAAGTTAGGGTGTTTCCCAAAGAGAACCTTGGCAAAACGCTCGGATTCGCCAATATCACCATACTGGACAGGTTCGTAGTAAAGAACCTCAGGATAGTACAGGGGGATAAGGGCATTTTTATCGGCATGCCTTCGAACAAGCGGAAAAACGGGGAGTTTATAGACCTGTTCTTTCCGATCACCCAGGACGCGCGCGATTTAATCACAAACGCGATCCTCGCGAAATACCAGGAGGTCGCGGCGGAACAACCACAGGCCGGAAAGGTCTCCTGAGGCATCCGGCCGGCGGGCAACCGCCGGCACGGGGTGGAAGGACCGTCAATCCTCCCTTCTCATCCTCGACATGAAGCTGTTCACGAAGTTCGTCATGCGCGCGAGCACAAGGGCGCTTATAATCACGTCGATCAATACCGGCAGCGCCATACCCGTTTTTCTGAATACGCTGAGGACTTCCACCTTATAACACAGCAGGAAGCTCACGATAATGATTATTCCGTCCCTGGTGGCGACAACGGGCCTTCTGGAGCCCACATCCCGAAGCGATGACATCGAGAAGAGCGCCATGACCGCCGCCTCTATTATGATCGAAACGACAAAAAGATTGATGATGTTCTGAACAAGCACCTCTATGTTCATTGTCGAGACCTCCCTGTTTCGCGCCCCGGGCGAGAGCCGCCGGGTCCACTCCCTTATCGTGGCATATACTATACAAATACTCGCGAAAGTTCAAGGATTTTATTTGCTGTTGACGAGCTGTTCTGAAAATGCAAAAATGCCCCCGAAGCGACCGTGTTTGCCCGGAGCCCTGGACATCGAATAAAGAGATCGCGATGAACCTTAAAACGATACTCGCCCTATTGTTCGTATTGGCAATTCTTGGCGCCATTGCCATCCAATACGATTTTTTCATGAATTCAGCCAACAATCCGTTCATCCAGACGGCCATTGTCAATACCAACTCCAGCTATCCAGACGGACCGGTTTGGATGAACAAAGCCCTATATTATGCCGAATATAGCGCCGACCGTATCGTTTGCCGCGACGGCCGCGGAAATACTGTATTCTGGAAGGAATCGGGATGTGGCCCGAGGGCGCTGGCGCGCTTCAATGGCACGCTTTTGGTCGCCTGCCGCGATTCCGCCTCTCTGGTTCATTTGAATTTATCTGGTGAGGCTATTTCGAGAATCCCAGCCGATCGGGACGGCGCGCCGCTGGAGAGGCCGATCGATATGGCTCCGGACACCGCAGGCGGCCTGTATTTTATTACGGAAGATCCGGTAAAAAAAACCAAAAGGACGGGCGGATCGATATATTATCTCGATCGAAAGGGAGCCGCCCGTAAAACTGGCGTCTCCATAAGATCGGCCGGCGGCATTGCCCTAACAGGTGACGGCCGAAGCCTTCTCGTGAGTGAAAGGGACGCGAACATCGTACTGCGCTATGACGTGGAGGCCCCGGGAAGGCTGTCCGGCAGGCGGCTCTTCGTTCGCCTGTCAGATGTTACAGCCCCCCCCAGTGATACGGGTCGCGATGCCGGTCCGGACGCTCTTGCCGTTGATTCCGGCGGTACCGTCTTTATATGCCATTCGGGGGCTTCGCGGATACTGCTGCTTTCGGAAACCGGGACCCTGCTCCAGGTGATAAAAACCTCGCTTCCCTATGTGAACGGAATTGCCTTCGGGCGTCTCGACAATGTAGCTTATATTACGGCCATATCCAGCCTCAGAGAACCGCCGTATAACGGAGCGGTTTTCGAGTTTACCAGAAAACGCGTCCGCAGGCCCGCGCCGTAAACACCCGCTGTCACCGGACGCCGCCCCCCCCACAGGTCAAGCGAACCTCTTGACGAGCAGCACCTGGTTTCCCCGCCTGTTGTAGGTTATTTCGTCGAACACGTTCATGGCCATGGTTATGCCGCGTCCGTGCGCCAGCATCTCCGAATTGACCTTGTTTCTAATTCTGTCGAGCATTGTGGAATGGTCGAACCCCTCGCCCATATCGGTTATTTTATAGGCCACCCTCTCCGGGGTAAGCGATAATTCTATACCGACCTTCCTCCCCTGGTATTTGGGGACATGCTGCCTGGCCGCGACAAACTCCATGTAGTTGTCGCTCATCACCTCTATCGATTTTTCCTCGAAGCTTATTTCGAGATTTCCGTGTTCGATCGCGTTTATGATCATCTCCCGCAGGCCTATTCGAAGCAGGTTGACCTTTGGGGTGTCCATGTACCGAGCGACATTGCGGACCAGTCTGTAGCTGAGATCGTCGGCGGTCCTAAGGTAATTCCCTATCTCGAAACTCTGACGCTCGGAAATGAAATACTGCAGAAGGGAATCCTCGGCAGCGGTAGCCGCCCTGCCAAGCACCTCGTTCCTCCCTTCCATTGTAATGAACTCAAGCTTCACATTGAATTCCATGGGTTCGGCCGCAAACGCGGATTTCAGCTTTAGCTTTATTTCCAAAGGAACCCGGTTTTCCATGAATTCATCCAGCCTCCTCTCGACAAGGCGGATCATGACGCTCTTTTCCTCGGGGTCCTCAAAAATCAAATCCTGGAATTTTATGGACCCCAGATCGGCGGCCTGGATTCCCAACAGTTTCATAAACGCCCTGTTGGCGGTGAGGAATGACCAGTCCTCGGCGAGCGAAAAGATGCCCTCCTTGGTGCCCTCAACCAGCAGGCGGTATTTCTCCTCGGACAGGCCTATCGTCCGGTTGGCCGCGTCGAGCTCGTACAGCTTTCTTTCGAGATCGGTATTAAGTTTTTCGACCTTGCCGTGCAGGAAAATGAAGCGATTGGCGAGGATCAGGGCGTTGCCGACTACGAAAAAGAAGAAACCATAACGTGTCAGCACCAGATCCAATGAGAGGAAAACCGCGTCGATGATATCGAACAAGGTAGTTGCAAAGAGCACTATCACTCCCAGCAATATATTCCCCGGCACCGTTCCGATAAGGGCCTTCCGGATCGATTCCGAATACGGCCGTGGACCGTCCTGTGATTTATTCCGAGTTTTACGGACCTCGAGGATAAAGCTTTTGCCGATTGTAATTATAAAATAGTACAGAAGCGGCGCAAGCACGGTAGCCTGCCATATTCGGAGCACATCATGGGAAAACGGCAACGGGGAAAAGGGTACGAGTATAATAAGGAGAGCGCAAAGAGCGCCGTATACCTTGGTGACCATGCTCAATGATTGCTCGATAATCGTCTCGAAAAAACTTCCAAGAAGCGGAATGAGCGTAAAAAGGCTTATTAGCTCCAGTTTGTATACGATGTTCGTATCGAAAATAAATGAATATACCGTGTGTGTGCGCATGAATAGATAAACGGACAATAGTATTGTAAAAAGGCCAAAAAACAGATTGTATCGTTCGCTTCTCCTGTTCAGATACAGAAACACATGGTAGATGCCGAAAAACAGGTATAGAAAGATAAAAGATATCGATAATAATTCCGAGTTGAACTGAACTGTTTTTTCATAATCGTCGATAAAATAAGGAGTGCTCTGATACAGACCGGTATCGGAAAAGGACGGGTTTCCAATTATCCTAAAGCCTAATATGTTTTCCCCCTCTCTTAGTGTCTTTGGGTCGATCGGAAAAAATACGTCCCTCATTCCACGCGAAATGCGGATCGAACCGTCCGGCTCGAGGTGCATCTCCTCGCGAACCATGCGCCCGTTAATGAAAATCTCCCAATTCATTCCTATACTTTTAAGGCTTAGGCCCGGGATCCGGCCCTCATCGATATCGCTCTTGTCCATTTCAAATCTTGTAATGAAAGTGTAAGTCTTGTCGGGATAATGCTTCAATGACATAAATTGACGTGTTGTAACGCCGTCAAATTTAAGCTCTTTTACGGCAATGGCGCGTTTGCCGCCTTTGCCCGGAGCGATCTCGATCCAGCCGGGAGCTCCCTTCTCCGGAATGGATTGCACCCACTCCTTTGAAAAACCCTCCCGAACATACATCGCCTCGGCCGTCAGGTCGACCCGCTTGGCCGCGGCATTCGTCCAGATTGACAACAGGATTGTTCCCGTTAGCGCTACACATGTCGAAACTGATTTCATATCGGTTTATTCCAGGGTTTGATATTAACAGCAGATTTTACACTTCGCCGTCGCGGCCGTTTTTTCGTAACGGACAGTGTTAAGTTCGGTAAATTCGGGCCAATTGGCATTTTGTATATGTTAAGGGTAAAACATGGTATAAGGACGATCTTAAATAGAGAATACACTTTTCAATCTCGAAGTCAAACAGTTTTCTCTCGATGGAGAGCGAACACTCGTTTCTCTTTCGATGAACATATTTGCAATCAGGGAATCCGCCGGGGCTACCGAGAATTGGCCGGGTCTTATTAAGGCAAATATTGTACCGGTACAAAGCCGTCCGGGCGCTATAATTTAATAAGCTCGATATACATGGCCCCGAGCTCTTTCTCCGTATCCAGATAGGCTGTACCTATTCCATCGGGATGGGCGGTCATTTGCACCACCCGGCCTCCCTTCCCGGTCCACTCCCTCACTTCTTTGTTGAGGTCATCTACATATATACCGAGATGATGAATTCCCGGCCCTCGCCTGTCGAGAAATTCCTTTACGATATGCTCCCCTTTTACAATCTGCATAAGCTCCAGGTCGATATTGCCGACACGCGCAAGCCCGATTTTGGTGATAAAGCTCACTTCCTTCCCTCTGAGACGGGCTTTGGCCTCCGGCATCTCAAAGGTGATGAATTTGATCCCGAAGTTCTCCTCCATAAACCTGGCGGCTTTTTCAACGTCGTGCACCGCGACCCCGACCTGGTCGACCTGGGGAATGGCG
Organism: Spirochaetes bacterium ADurb.BinA120; assembly: GCA_002069125.1. Classification (GTDB taxonomy): domain Bacteria; phylum Spirochaetota; class UBA4802; order UBA4802; family UBA5368; genus MVZN01. Next base: position 20,111 of record MVZN01000007.1, on the reverse strand, counting down.
TCGATAATATTTTTTGGCATAAAAACCTCCCGATAGACCGTTATTGATTTCCAAAAACAGGATTGTTCTTACCATCAAGAAAACCCGTTTCACAGCTCCATAAGCTGTCCTCCGCAAAGATTAATCGCCTGCCCGGTAATGTAACGCGACTCGTCGGAGGCCAGAAAAGCGGCCAGATTGGCGGCGTCCTCTATCTCGCCGATGAATCCCAGCGGAATCTCCTTCGCCATCTCAGCCTTTCGCTCCTCGAAGGTATTTCCATAAAATCCTGCTTCGAGCTCAAGTTGCCATTTAAGGAGATCGGTGTACACCTGCCCCGGACAGATGGCATTGACCCGAATCCCCAGTCCTCCCATCTCTTTGGCCATCACTTTGGTGAACATTATAACCCCGGCCTTGGCGCAAGCATAGGCTCCGTTAAATAGCGGCGGAAACTTTCCGGCGCGTGAGGCGGTGTTGACTATGGCGCCCGGTTTCCCCATCATCAGGGGAAGCACGGCCTTTGATACCCTGTAGGTGCCGTTTAGATTCACATCGATGGTTTTCAGCCAGAGTGTTTCGTCATAATTGGACAGAGTGTTTGGAACGCCGAAGGCCGCCCCCGCATTGTTGCACACTATATCCACATGATCGAAGACCTCTTTGACTGCCTCCACCATTTCATTTACCGATAGCGTATCGCACACATCGACCGTAACGGGCAGGGTTCTCACTTTGAATTTTTCGGCGATCTCAGCGCTGATCTCCATCATCTCATGCGCCGGCGCCGTTTTGATGGCGCTGTCGGCATCCTGAACGCCAAGGTCGGCGATAATGACGTTTGCCCCACAACACGCAATCTTCGATGCGATGGCGTATCCCATACCGGTTCGTTTTCCCGCTCCGGTGATAAGCGCGGTTTTCCCTTTCAGATCCTCATACATGGGTAGAACCTCCATAAGAGTAAACTACCGGAAAAATCAGTATTTACGTTTTCAGAGATTGCCTCTAATGTGTTAAAAGATTTCATAATAATCATGCGGAGGTTTATAAATATTAGAGTTGTTGCCAAACTCGGAATGATCGACATTTCCTCCGCCGCAGGCGGGGGGGAATGGGCTCTCCCGGCCTGTTATGCAACAAGTCTAGTATTCATAATATTAACGACATTCATTGTCAACGGTGTTTTCGAGAAGAAATCGAATCGGGAAAAAACACAATGGTGTAACAGAATGGTTTCCAAGAAAAGCGATATCAATACACGAAATCACGCGCAGGTGACGCGGTTTCGGCCCTCCTCCTTGGCGCGGTACAGGGCGCTATCGGCCTTTTTCTTCAGGGTATCCACATCTCCAGCGCTTTCCGGGTAACAGGCAAGGCCCTGGCTCGTCGTCACCCTTTTTATCGCGCCGTCGAAGCGGGAGAGCGTTTCGAGTTTTTCCACGTCGGATCTAATCGAGTTGCAGACATCCAGGGCGTCCTCGGGAGCGGTGCCGGGAAGAAGAAACGTGAATTCGTCGCCGCCGTATCGCGCGATTATATTGCGGTCTTTCAAGTGGCTTTTAAAAACCTTCACTACGTCTTTTATGACGCCGTCTCCGGTTTCATGGCCATAGAGCTCGTTGATCTGCCTGAAATAATCCAGATCGACCATAACGAGCACAAGCGGCGCACCGCTGTTCCTGGCCTCATCGACGTACTGGGGCAATGAATCATCGAGGAAGCGCCGATTATATACGCCGGTCATCTCGTCGGTTATCGCGCGCTTACGGGCTTTGTCTCCCCATTGCACCATGTCGAACAGAAAATCACCCGTGTTCCGTAGCCTCTGTGTGGTAATGTTGAGCATTCGGTACATTATCTTCTGGGCGGTTTCGGGATGGTCCTCGATAATCCTGAAAATGGAACGCTGGTGCAGCACCAATAGCTCGCTGTCTTCCCTCGCGGCGCAGGTGGCGGAGCGCGGCGCGTTTTCGAAAATCGACATCTCGCCGAAAAAATCCCCGCTTCGGAAAACGGCGATCTCCCTGCTTCCGCCTTCGGGCAGCGCTATTGAGGTCGCCACAGCGCCAAGCCGTACTATGAAAAGTTCATTCCCTTCGTCCCCCTGGCGAAAGAGCACGCTGCCCGAGGCCACTCTTACATCCTCCAGATATGGGCTGATCTCGTCGATCTCGTTCTCAGAGAGCAGTGAAAATATTTCGATCGATTTGAGAAAGCTATAAAGCGAGTTCATCGTTTATCCGCCTGACCCATTGGTGTCCAAGGTGGCCACAAGCCTGTCGCCGCCGGAATTTCTCGCCTCGAGCATCTTTTCGAACGCAACGCCGACAGCGTCGGCGCACGAGCAGTGCCGGGGGCACATCGCTATTCCGGCGCTCGCCGTAAGCCTGAAATCCGCGTTCCCCGTCACACCGGCGGCGTCGGCGGCGCGGAATTCCGCCATCAGCTTTCGGGCTATGAGGAGGGCGTCCTCCTCGCCCGCCCCCGGCAGGATCGCCAGGAATTCATCCCCCCTGAAACGTATTCCGGTATTTTTAGGCCCTATGGCCGCCCCAAAGACCCGGGCCAGAATCCTAAGCATTTTATCGCCCGCTTCGTGGCCGTAGTTGTCGTTGATATCCTTGAAATTGTCCGGCTTTATGACGACGAGGGCAAACTCCCCCTCGCCCCTTTTCAGCGCGGGAAGGGCCTCCTCGTCCAGATACGACCTGTTGTACAGCCCTGTAAGCTTGTCGTAATGGATCTGCCTTCGGAGCTCCTCGACCCACTGGGTCTTTTCCGAAATAAGGCTGTTTGTGTATCGTATCCTCGCGGCAACGGTGGCGAGGAAGCGGTGGAGTATGCGGGCCGCGAGGCCTCCGTGCCGCTCGAGCAGGTCCCTGAAGCTCGAACCCTCCGCCGGAAATCTTATGACTTCCGAATCCATTTCCGCAACGGCCGTAGCGGTCCGCGGACTGTTTTCGAAAAGGTCGAATTCTCCGAAAGTCTCGCCCTCGATGAAGGTCGCGATGGTCGTCGTCTCGCCGTTGGCCTTTCGGTTGATGGAAATCTCGCCGGAACGAACGATATACAGCGCGTCGGCCGTCTCCGATTCGCGGAATATCACATAACCCGAGGGAACGCGCATCAATTCGCTGTTACGGGATATTACGGCCAGTTCGCTCTCCTTCAATTTCGCGAATAGGCCGGCGTTTTTCAAAATATCAATTCGCTCATCCATCGCCTGTCCGCCGTCCGCTTATCAAATTCGAAACATGCCCTTTTCGTATACGCATACGGATTTGCCGTTTCGAAGGGCCGCGCTCACCCTTTTATTCTCGGTGTTGACCAGGTCCCAGTGAAGCGCCGAATCGTTGAACCCGAGGCCTTTTCGCGCCGCCGCGTCGAGCCCGGCCGGGTCGCCGGCATAGGCGTTGGTGTAAGAGCTGCCCAGGGCGATATGGCAGTTGCCGGGGTATCCGCCATGAAACGGTCAATCCTCGAAAACCTTTTATCCGTAAGCGAAAATTCGCCTATCCTGGATGCCCCGGCGTCCATGGAAAGGGTTTCGCGCAAAAATCTCTGCCCCCTGGCGGCATCGGCCCTGACGACCCGCCCCGCCTCGAAACGCAGCCTCACGCGTTCCACGAGATTGCCGTTTCGAAAAGACGGCTGGTCGGCATAATACTCCCCTCTGGCGCCCCTCCAGTCCGGCGAGGTGAAAATCTCGAACGAGGGGATATTCCTGCCGCTTACCCCAATAAACAGCCTTTTTTCCCCTAGATTGATGGAGAGATCCATCGAATCGCTCTCGACGCGAATCGTCGCTATTTTAAGGGAATTAAGCCATTTCTTTACCTCGATAGCCGAGCGGAAAACCTCCTCCCACCGTTTTACCGGCTCCCTTTCGTTAAGCATGCACGCCTTTACGACCTGGTCCGTATACTGGCGCATGCTCAGGCCTGCCTGCGAGGCCAGCGCCATGGTGGGATAGGTGCATAGCGTCCATCCGAATTTTCCGGCCTCCTCCCTCCGGTTGAGTATCTCCCTCATCGTTTTTCTGGTTACGGCGGCGTCGTTGATGGATTTGGGATCTATCCCCTGAAGATGCGTAAGGGATGATGGAGCGTGAAGAAAGACGCTGCCCGCCAGGTTGGCGTACAGCTCCCTCTCGCCTGAAGCTATGTGTTTTCGCTGCCTGCGATCGGAATGCCTGAAAAAGTTCCTCTCCACAATCGGCGTGGACATTGCCCTCAGAACGACATTCAGTCCGCGCCGTATAAGCGATTCGTGCAGCACCTCGGCCAGCGGGAGCGCTTCGATATCATAATTGACAAGGACCTCTCCATACCTGGGAATAGGCCTGGGTCTGCCGACCGAGAGTCCCCATATCAGAACCTCCGCATATCGCTGAAGCTGGGCGTTTGAAAGGGCCATCCATCACCGTCCGGAATTTTGTTTGTCGCTTTCCCGTAGCATGCGGGTAAACTATTCAATCGGCTTATTAAAATCAATCAAAATACCTGTGCCCTGAAATCGGGTCATCGGGCAATGTCCGTGTCTTCACCCTGTCGGCCTTCAAGCCCGATCGATATTAATGTCGTAGAAGCCCGACATCCGCCCGAGGATTTTAATGGAGATATTTCCCACGGGGAACAGGATTTACAAAACGGTCTCGATCAAAAATCGAGAACAGGCCATCCTCGTTCGAGCGCGATGGCCCTTAGCCGCTCCCTAGGATTTACCGCCACGGGATGCCCAACCGCCTCGAGTACCGGCAGGTCTGCAATGCTATCTCCGTAATAATAGGATTCGGAGAGGTCGGTTCCGTGCTCCAGACAGAGGGATCTCATAAACGGAAGCTTGCCCTCTCCCACACAATAGTCGCCGATGATCCTTCCTGTATAGGTGGCACCTCGCGTCTCGAGCATGGTCGCGATTAGCGTGTCGAAACCGAAATACTCGGCCACGGGCGTCGCGATAGCTATGTTGGTTGCCGTAATCATGCAGGTATGATCTCCCGAGGCCCGCTGCCTTCGTACCAGCTCAACGGCCCGCGCGTACGCTTTCGGACCTGCGATTGTCTCAAAATGCTCCCTCGACAATTCCGCGATTTCCTCTTCGGTCCTTCCGGCGAATTCGCGGAGCTGGAACTCGTTGAATGAGACAGGGTCCAGTCTTCCCTCCTCGTACTGTTCCCAGAACAGGACGATGCGATCGAGGTCCTCCCGTGGGGCGATGCCCTTTTCTATCAGAAAGAGCTTCCAAGAAACGTCGCAGTCGTTGTCGAGAAGCGTGTGGTCCATGTCCCAGAAACGGACGATCATGCCCTGCCGCCTATTTTCGATTCGCGGAGCCTGAGTCCCAGGAAGGCGTTCAGCACGACGAGTACCATAAAAAGCACCAGGAACGGCGTCATCGAGCCTGTGTCAGCCGACCGGAACGCGTCCATGCCCAATATAAAAATTACGCCCGAAATCTGCCCCGCAAGCAGAAGTACGCCCTGTGAAATCGACTCGGGGGCCGGATGGCTCACCTCGGCGCTGTATTGAAAACCTATGGGTCCGGCGCTCATTATGAAAAACCCGAGCACGAACGACGACAATAAAATCAGCCAGAACCGAGTTCCGAATGCAAGCCCGAAAAGGCCTGGGACCATGGCGATCATCGCTCCGACAAGGAACGGACGGCGTTTCCTCATACGGTCGGAGAGCACCGGCAGGATCGAGGCGCCTATTATGCCGCCAACCATCATGAGCGCGCCTATTATGCCCGCCTGTTCCGCGGTGATGCCGCGCGGCGCGAGAATTTGCTCTATCCATGTGGTCACCGCGTTGAATATTCCCAGCCCGATGAAGAAAAGCACTATGGTCAGGCGCATGTCGCGAAGCCGCAGAATATGACCTAGCCCCATGAAGAATGGATATCTCTCTTCGCTCTCATCCGCTTCCGGAGGTGTCGGAGGCCGCTCCCTAATCACTACAAGGAAAAGCGCGGAGCCGGCAAGCGAGACCAGGCCATATACCATGAGCATCCCCTCCATCCCCTTTGACGTAAACAGGAACGGGCTTGCTCCGAGGGCCACAATAATGCCTACATACTGCGCGAGTGAGGCCAGGCCCGAAACGGTAGCGCGCTCGCCGAGGGGAAACCACCTGGCGGCGAGCTTGGTATACGCGTTGAGGATAAAGGGCTGTGCTACGGCAAGCCCGAGCTGGGAGACCGTCACCATGGTGTAATCGGCCGCGTAAATTCCCTTCAGGAAACCGAAGCATCCCGCAAGCAGGGCCCCGGCGCCTATCCCGATACGGAGCCCGTAGGTGTCGATTACGTACGATGCCGGTATGCACATCACGATATAGACGAGCATGTAGATCATGGACAGGAATCCAATGGAAAGTGGTGATACCGCATAATACTCGGCCGACTCGGTGGTAATGGAAGCCAGGGCGACCCAGTGAATCTGGATAATGACATTCAGCAACATAAAGGCGGCAAGAATCAGCCACCTGTATCTATAAACCTGGTATGGCTGTGATTTCATGCGCCAACCTCCTGGTCCTCTACAGAGGACGATTGTTTATATTTCCGATTTTCTTTTTATTTCGGCGTCCTGTCCCATCTGTAGAAGCTGAAATATGGGAGTGACCACCGACTCGGGCAACGTGGACACGGCGCGTCCCGTGCACAGGGCGTGATGGTATACGGTGGCCGCCTTCTCGAAAAGCTCCATGTTGGCGAAGGCCTTTTCCATGGTCTGTCCCAGGCTGAGCGCCCCGTGGTTCTGGAGTATGTAACAGTTGCATCGGTTTCCGAGCTTCGACACCACGTTCTCGACGAGCTCCGGGCTCCCGGAAAGAGCATAGGGAATCACATCAACCACTGGACCGATGTTGAAAAGCACCTCGTCGAAGATTGGGGGTATCGGCTCGTTTATAAGAGCAAACACGCTCGCAAAGGTCTGATGCGCGTGGATTATCGCGTTTACGTCGCGGCGGTTTTTATACACCGCGGCGTGCATGCCGGTTTCGATCGAGGGACGCATGGTCCCCTCGATAGGTTGAAGATCAAGGTCTACTATACAGATTTCGGCAGGTGTAAATCTCGAATAATCCTTACCCGACGGCGTGATTGCGAGAGCGTTCTCTCCTTCGATGAGCATTGAGACATTGCCGCCCGAGCCGGCGGTATACCCCTTCGAAAAGACCATTTTACTGTATTCGACGACTTTTTCGCGGTATTCGTCGTATTTTCCCATTTCCGCCTCCTTATATTTCTACGCAGGAGAGTACACGGTCGAAGCGTTCGAGCGCGTCGTCTATAACCTCGTCAGTATCGGCCATGGATGTATACAGCCTGGAGCCGGCGAGCGATATTATGCCTTCGGCCATCATAGCGGCCCCCATTTCCTCCATGATATGCTTTCGCTCGGTAACCTCGGTGAATATCTTCGGATTATTTATATCCATTAGCATCGCGGCGGCCGTCTCCAGATGGCAGATGGAGCCGTGGTTGAAGGCCACGAAGGGGAGCCCACGCCTCTCTATGATCTCCTGAAGCCCTCTGGTCAGGCGGTCGCCGGCCCGGCCCGCGACTACCGGCGCGTTCGTATCCTCCATCGCTTTAATCGCGTAATAGCCGGCCGCGCAGGAAAGCGGATTGGCTGAGAGGGTGCCTCCCACCATCGCGCGCTTTTTCATGCCCTGTATGCCGGCTGCAAAGCATTCCATTACATCCCGTCTGCCGCCGACTCCCCCCGCCGCCGGGTAACCGCCCGCTACGCATTTTCCGAACACTGTTAAGTCGGGCTTCACACCGAAGAAGCCCTGGGCGCCGCCTAAGCCCACTCTAAAGGCCGTTACGACTTCGTCAAAGATGAGTAGAGAGCCGAAGCCGTCGCAAAGCTCGCGCACGCGCTTATTGTAATCGTAAACCACGGGCCTTGTGCCGCTCTCCGGGCCAAGCGGTTCGAGGATGACCGCCGCGGTGCCTCCCTCCTTTTCGTTTCGCTCGAACATGGCGGCCAGCCCGTTAGGTCCTTCGATATCGTTTGGGAACACCTCCTGCGTATCTGCATAACACCCCGCCGGGATGCCGTGCGCCTCGAGGGGCCCGATGCCCGGAATGCGCATACCGAAGACCATCTGGTCGCTCCAGCCGTGATACGCCCCTCCGACCTTTATCACTTTGCTCTTTCCGGTAAAGGTCCTAGCCGCGCGGATTGCCGCCATTACGCCCTCGCTGCCGCTCGCCAGCATCCTGAACATCTCCACCGAAGGCATGAGCCTGACAATAAGCTCCGCGAGCTTCAGCTCGTATTCGTGGAAAAGCCCGGTAACAGGGCCGCTTTCGCGGATGAGATCCATAATCTTTTCCTGTACCGGTTTGTAGTTGCTTCCTAAAAGTGTCGGTCCTCCGGCCTGGAGAAAGTCGATGTAACGGTTTCCGTCAACGTCCCACAGATAGGCGCCCTCCGCGCGCGTGATAGCGAGAGGAAAGGGGTAATTGAACGCCAGATTGTGCTGAACCCCGCCTGGAATGAAGCGCTTTGCATCGTCCGTCAATTTCTTGGAACCGGCGCACTTCGTTTCGAAGTATTTAAGATACTCCTCCATGCTCTCACGCCGTATCGGATACATGGGCCGGTTGTTGGCCAGGTCGTGAAGGCGCTCGAGTATGCTCTCGGAGTCGGGCCAGTATGAAATCGCGTACCCTTCGGGAATGATTATTTTAGCTTTATCTGCCATGGTGTTCCTCCTTCGTACTGCCTTATCAGTGACATCAAACCGGTCATTACGGCCGGCCCTGCCCTCCTCTCAATCGTTTTAGCATTGCCGAATGTAGAAGCAGCACTACCTTGCGTTCAATCGCCGAAAAAGCTTTTTGTTCTTCTGATAGAGCTCCTTGAAAACCTGAAAATTTTCATCATACATGCCGCGATATTCCATGCGTGGCATAAAGACCCCTTTGACCGGAATGAGCGGCTTGGCCATATCGAATGAATCGATGATACCCAGCCCCACGGCGCATACCACCGCCGCGCCGATCGTCCCGGCGTTCTGCGTATTCTCTATGGTCTCTATGCTTCTTCCGGTTATGTCCGCCATAATCTGACACCATTCGTCTGACTTGGCCCCTCCGCCAACAAAGCGCAGGGATTCGCGCCGTGGAATCTTTCGCTCCACGGCCTCGAGCATCCATCTGGCATGGAATGCCCCTCCCTCCAGCACGGAACGCAGGAGGTGACGCTTTCCAGTCGACAGGCCAATGTTAAAAAATATGCCGCGAGCGTAGGCATCCTCGCGCGGAGACCTGTTGCCATGGAGCCAGGGTGTGAATATGAGGTTGCCGGACCCCGGCTCGGTTTGCGAAACGACTTCGTTAAGGAGCTCGTACAGGCTGTTGTAGACGCTCTCGGGGTCGCTGCAAACTTCACGTGCATTCAGATAGACGCCTATTTCGTCCAGCGCGAGGTGGTCGCGAAACCACTGAAGGCAGATGCCGGAGGTCTCCTGCTCCGCCACGTATAGATAGCCGCCGGGGATCGCGCCGAGTATGGAGGCGATAAAATTGCCCACGTCGACCATCCGCCTGTCGACGTTCGAGGCCACCCATCCGGAGGTGCCCACATAGATGTGAGTGTCGTAAAGATCAAGGCAGCCTGAACCTATTGATATAAGGGAGGTGTCTCCTCCTCCGCCGAACACCGGAATGCCGGGCGCAAGGCCCATTTCATCTGCCGCGCGCGCCGTTAGATTGCCCGCCACATCCGTGGATTTAATGACCGGCGGCAGGTGGTTCATGTCTACGTCGAACATCGAGCACATGGCCCGCGACCATTGGAGCCTTCCGGGCCTTGTGTCATACACCCAGGTGAGATGCGCCGAGTCGAATGTCATGGCGAAATTGCCGGTCGCACGGTGGACCATGTAGTCCTTTACGTCCAGCCAGCGATGAACTTTACCAAAGATATCCGGCTCGTTTTCCCGCACCCAGTGATATTTCCAAAGAGGGTCCTTGGCGGTGCCCGCCAGCCCTCCGGTAATAAGGAGTGAGCGCAGGGTTTTAAACGCGTTCCATTTGTCTATTTTTAAAAGACCGTTGTACAAAAAACGTTCCATCTGGGCCGTGGCGCGCCCGTCGAGATAGGTCATAGGATTTCGAAGCGCGGTCCCATCCCTGTCCACCATAACGGAACCCTGAAGCTGGCAGCAGAAAGCCATGCCGCCTATGCTTCCGGGATTAATGCCGGTGCGCTCCATGATGGTCCTGGTAGCCGTACAAACCGCGTTCCACCAGTCGTCGGCCCGCTCTTCGGCCCCGCCATCGGGAGTCGTGATGAGCGGATATTCTACGAGGCTCGAGTCGATGAGTTCGATGCGTTCCCCTATCCGGTAAATGCACGATTTGTTCCCGGTGGTGCCGAGATCATGTGTAAGGATATACGAAGGATTTGCCTTCAACGCTTCCTCCCCGGTCAAGCGAGTTTCTGCCGGCTCCAGTAGCTTGGAATTCGCCGGATTCCGGAGTTATGCCGCCTGCAGCGCCTTTGGATGGTGAATTCAGGATAAACCGGGTCTTGCCTTGTAAAATTCAGCGCCATCCTTAACTTCGAGCCCCGGGCCTCTTTAAGTCAGGCTCAGTAGATGGGCCGATTATCGAGCTCATCGGTGTCGTCCGGTTTTCTTGGGAAATGACGGGCGAGTTCGTCTCCGCATTTTTCAATAACCGAAGTGATGACGGCCCCGGCACGGCCATCGCGAATGCTTTGGGCGAGCACGGAGGAGAGGCTGCCCCAGAAATCCGGTTGAATCTTCCCGTTGATTCCACGATCGCCGAGAATCCATACCCTGCGTTCGTGGAGGGATATATATATCAAAATCCCGGTCTCGTCACGCGTGCGATAAAGCCCCTTCTCGTAAAAGGCCCTTACGGCTCCCTCCCTTACGGCCTCCTCAAGCCGAGTCTTCGAGACGAAGAGCAGTTTGAGGCGCGGCAGTTTAGTTATGACGAACTTCCATATATAGAACGACACGATCATCAGGGGGATAAACGTCCAAACCGATATCCGGGTCGCGGTGGCCGTTAGCAGTTGATAGATGAAAGAAGAACCTCCCTCGGCCCAGAAGCTCCCGTGCATGAGAAATACCCGTACAAGTATCTCGGCGGCAAGCGCGCTGAATACGCCGAGCACCACCGCCCCGAGAACCGCCGCCTCGCGATAGAGCGCGCTCGTATCGGCGACCATAACAACGATCTCACCGGCCGTCTTAGCTTCAGCCGAACGCACCGCCTCCTCTATGGCCCTGCCTTCCGTTTCGCTGAAAAAAGTCTTTGCGTTTCTTTTCATGATTATTCCCTCACCAGCTGCCGGAGGCCCCGCCTCCGCCGAATCCGCCTCCGCCGCCGGAGAACCCTCCGCCGCTGGAGAACCCTCCGCCGTAACTTCCCGAACCGCCGAATCCTCCGCCCGAAATGCCCCCGCCGGTACCTTTGGCCATGACGCTGATAAGAAGGCCCAAGAAGAAACCCAGCACGGCGAAAAAGATTCCTACCGCAAGAGTTATACCTCCGACCAGCACCATAACAGCGATCGGAAGGCCAATTGCGCCTGACACTCCGCCGAGAATCTTGGAGACACCTCCAAGGGCCGAGGTAACGATAATGAGCGCCGCCATAATCAGGAAACTCGGAAACTCCCCGACATTCGAGTCATCGGTCCGTTCCTCTCCAGTAGCCGTGTACTCCCCTTTGACCGTCGCGATTATCGCGTTGACGCCGGCCCTTACGCCGCCGTCGAAATCGCCTTCCCTGAACCGTGGGATGATCTCGTTTCTGATTATTCTTCCGGCCATTAGATCGGTCAGCTTTCCCTCGAGCCCTCGACCAACCTCGATCCGCACCTTTCGCTCGGCCAGGGCGAGAATGAGGATCGCTCCATTATCCAGGCCCTTTTGACCTATCTTCCATTGTTCGGCCAGTCTGATCCCAAATTCCTCGATCGGCTCCTCTTCGATGGATTTCATCGTGAGTACGACAACCTGCGTCGAATCCGTACGCTCCAGGTCCGCAAGGGCCGATTCGAGTCCAGCCCTGGTATCGGTTGTAAGCACATCCGCAAGATCGTTCACCCTGCCGGCTAGCGCGGGAATCTCCATGGCGTAAAGCCGAATCGCCATCCCCAACAGGGCCAGAGCGAAAGCTGCCGCGAGAAACAGGTTTTTATTTTTCATGACGCCTTATTGAAACTGCACCTTTGGCGCGGTCTTTGCCGCCTCGTCCGCTTTGAAAGGCTCCTTCCGCTCAAGATGCAGGAGGAAGCTGTTTGTTATCGAGTTCGGGAAAATCCGTATGCTTGTATTGAACTCCTGGACCGCCTGGTTGTAACGCACCCTGGCCACATTGATGCGGTTCTCGGTCCCTTCGAGCTGGTTTTGCAGGTCAGAAAAATTCTGGTTTGCCTTCAGTTCGGGATATCGCTCCATCACAACCATGAGCCGTGAGAGAGCGCTGGAGAGCTCGCCCTGGGCCTGCTGGAATTTCGCGAAGTTCTGCGGATTGTTCAGCATTTCCTTCGACATCTGGATCGAACCAACCTTTGCCCTTGCCTCGGTGACTGCGGAGAGCGTTTCCCTTTCGTGTTTCGCGTATGCCTTTACGGTTTCAACCAGATTGGGTATTAGATCCATTCTTCGCTGGTAGGCGGCCTCCACATCCCCCCAGGCGGCGAATACGGCCTCTTCGTTTGCCTGCATAGTGTTATAGCCACACCCGACCGTCGATACCAATACGAATCCAATCAACATACACAACAGAGTCCTCTTCATGCCGCCTCCGAACAGTAGAAATTTTTCAGCTAAAAGCGCTCCCGCAGTCCATCCGTAGAATAGGCAATCCATCGCGCTTGAAGCAAGTATTTTTTTATGCGGGCCGGGTTTCCACTATGAGGCTTCCGTTTCATATTTTCCTCCGTCTGATAAAACCTCATGGAGCGCCATGCTCAGCTCCTCTACCCTGTAGGGTTTGACCACTACGCCCCGGAAACCATACTCGCGGTAATTCGCCATTATCGGGTCGTTCGAGTAGCCGCTTGAAACGATCGCTCTAACCCCTGGATCGATTTCCAGGAGCCTTTTAATCGTCAGCCTTCCTCCGGAGCCGCCCTGTATGGTAAGGTCCATTATAACGGCGTCGAAGGCGTCCCTCGATTCCATCGCCTTCCGATACATCTCCACCGCTACCTCCCCGTTGAGGGCGTAATCGGCGTCGTATCCAAGCTCGTGCAGCAGTCTTCCGGCGATATCGAGGATGTTTTCGTCGTCATCCATAATGAGGATTTTCCCCCCGCCCCGTACGATTCGTTGGGAGTACGGTTCCGGACGCGCCTGTTCCCCTGCCAGGGCGGGCAGATAGATTATCATCTCGGTCCCGTCTCCCGGAGAGGAGCTGGCGGAAATATATCCGCCGTGTTTTCGGACAATACTGTAACTGCTGGCAAGCCCGAGTCCGGTTCCGTTCGACTTGGTGGTAAAATATGGATCGAATATCTTTTTCTGGTATTCCTCGGGGATACCGCCTCCCTTATCGGAAATGGAAATCATAAGATACGGGCCAGACTCAAGGGGAAGCCCATCCCCCGCCTTCACTTCCCGATTTTCCGCACGCACGCGTATGACGCCTCCGTCGGGCATGGCCTGCATCGCATTGATCGTAACATTGTTGATGACCTGGATTATCTGTCCCTCGTCCGCCTCTATCAGCGCAAGATCCTCCCCAAAATCGAATTCCGCGCGCACATGGGAGCCCGTCAGCACAAAATTGACGGTCTCCACCAGGAGCTTCCCGGGATCGACTGTAGAACGGATTGGCTCGCCTCCACGCGAAAACGTGAGGAGCTGTCGCGTAAGCTTCCTGGCGCGGTAAGAGGCGGCCTCGGCCTCTGAAAGGATCCGGTATACACGCTCTCTTTCGGGTGTAATCATCTTGGCGAGCGTAATATTTCCCAGGATTATCGTAAGCACGTTATTAAAATCGTGGGCAATTCCGCCCGCAAGTACGCCAAGCGATTCGATCCTGCTGGAGCGCAGCATCTCCTCCTCGAGCATCCGCCGCTCGGTGATATCCCTGAATGCCAGCACCATGCCAACCACCCTGCTCTGCCTGTCCGAAACCGGCGAGGTACCGTATTCAATGATACGCTCTCCGCCGTCTACCGAGGGGGCCATCCCCATGCAGGCGGATTCACAGGTTTGCCCAGACCCATCCCCGAACTTGGCGAGGAGATCCACCGGCGCCCTGTCGGGGCCGGATAAGCTTAAAACCCGGCCCACGGGCATTCCACGGGCCTCCGATTGGGGCATGCCCGTCATTTTCTCCGCAGCCCTGTTCATGAGGACAATCCGTCCTTCGAGGTCGGTTGTGATTACACCGTCACCTATCGAGCGCAGCGTCACGGAGAGGCGTTCGCGTTCTTCGTCGAGCTGCCTGTTGAGAAGGAGAAGATCGTTCTGGCTGAGCATCAGTTCGTTCTTGATGGCATTTAGGCTGTCGGCAAGCCCAAGCGCAACGAGGATTACTAACATCGCCATGGCGAATTGCACTCCCCAGAGCGTGATAAAATTATCGCTTATAATAGCGAATGCCCTGAGGTTTAGAGTCAATGCGGCTATGATAAGTACGCCGGCACCGGCAAGGAAAAAACGGGCCTGCCTCAAGCCTTTCTTTGTAGTGTATATCGCGCTGAATATCAGCAAAAGCAGAACGATTGAATTGATGTATATAAACCAGATTATATCGAGCATCGGCAGGCCGGTAAGCCTGAAAATTATTCTCGTTACATGGAGTCCGGCAAGAACCATCAGAGCCTTCGAAATCCTCGGAAGGAACTCCGGCAATCTGAGATAATGGTTGAAAAGGATTATTCCGGTAAGGTAGGTCATGGAAGCCAGCACCTGCAGAGACACTGCCTTCCACCAGATGCTTTCCGGCCAAAGGTGTTGAAAAGCGAGACCGAAATAATCGAGCATATAAAATCCAAGCGCTCCGGCAAATGCGGCAAAGAACAGGTATGTGCGGTCTCGAACTGAAAACCAGAGCAGAAGGCCGTAAATAAACATTGCCGTAAGCAGGCCTATTATTATCCAATGTAAGGCTTCATCTTTCGCAATGAAACGCTTAAGCGCGGCGGGTTCCCATGAGTACAGCGCAAGACTCAGGGAGTCAAAGCCCGGATCAATCCGTATATAATAAAGCGCTACGCCGGGCCCTTGTGTTATAGGAAATATATAATCATGATAACTGAATAGGCGTTGATTGAACGAAAATTCCTTGCCTGTCAGCTCCGATCGGAAACCCGTTCCCTCCGGAATAAAGAGCTCCACTCGTTTCGTCCATGTTTGCGCAATCTGCAGCATCCATTCCAACTGACGGCCCGCCTCATTCTTTACAGCGAACCTCAGCCAGAAGACCGAAGTGCTGAATCCTGGATTGGGAGGGTTCCCCGGCAGCTTAACGAACCGTGAGGACATAGCGCCGGTTGTGACCTCATCGAGGGTGAGATTGCCTGAACGGTCCTCTATCACCTCCATCACCGGGAATATCGGTTTTACTTTAAAATGCTCATCCAGAACGATTGGGGGCGGGCCGGGACCGTCAACCCTGGCGGCGGCGCACAGCGGAAAGGCCATTAGAAATATAAAGGCGCAATGCGCGCATTTGGCCGTTCTTTTTACAGAGGTAGTTGTTCCAGATTTTAAAAAGGCAGTCATACTTTTATGATGTATGACAAAGGCCTACAAGTCAAGATTAATGAAAGCGCATTTTTGCCGCGCTACACCTTGCTAACTTCCCTCGTGTACAACCACAGGGCTATAAGTCCGAAAAAAACCAATCCAGGCCAGGCGGCAGCCTGGCCTTCTATTATATATAGCGCCCCCGGATTTCCAGTCAGCGCAACCGGCATGGCGAGCAAAATTCCCATAATGGCTTCGCCCGTAATGAAACCCGATGCCGCGAGAATCCCGGTTTTATCGCCGGAATTCCCCGGGCTGCTGCGCCTGCTGGCCAGCAGCGCCACGAGGCCGCCGAGCATGATGACCGCATCGAGTTCAAAAGGCAGGTATAGCCCCACAGCCACGGCGAGAACCGGCGCGCGAAAGGCCGAGCCGGATCTTTTCAGTAAAAGGTCGGCAACGATGCACGCGATTCCGATACCGGCCCCTTCGGCGATGATGTCCCAGGGCAGGTTCCCGCCGAACACCCCGGTGGCGACGCTCTGCATGAGGGTGGCCTGTGGCGCGGGAAGCGCCTGGGGGCTTCCCGCGGTGCGGGCCCCGAAACCATAGGCGGTGTTGAGCAGGTTAAGCACCGGCCCTATCACGAGCGCGGAGGCGAGCACACCGGTTATCTGCATCACCTGCAGTTTCCACGGCGTGGAGCCGAGCACCCACCCGGCCTTGAGGTCCTGCATATTGTCCCCGGCAATCGCCGCTGCGCATGCTACAACCGCTCCGATCAACACAGCGCTGGCGGGCCCGGCTTGGGCACCGGTACCAGCCAGCGCCGCGAGCAGAAGGGCGGAGCACAGAACCGTGGCCACGGTCACACCGGAGATGGGATTGTTGGAACTGCCCACCAGTCCGGCCATGTATCCGCCGACCGCGGAGAAGAGAAACCCCGCGAACACCATGAGCACCGACATGAACGCCGTAAGCGATACGGAATGTATCTCCCTCAGGTAGATGATGAAAACGGGCGCTATCATCACAGCGACACCGAGCATAACCCACTGCAGCGGCATATCGCGCTCGGTGCGAAGGCCCCGTGAGGGGATGTCGCCTCCGCGAAACGCCTTCCAGCTATCCGACAGGGCCGAGACGATGGAGCCACGAAGGCTGATAAGCGCCCATATGCCGCCGACCACCATCGCGCCCACGCCGAGAAAGCGGATCTTAGTGCTCCATACGAGGTGTCCCAGGTCATAGGCCGTCATGCCTTCGGGCGTCCCATTAAGGGCTATATAAACGGGTATTCCGATCCACCAGCTTATGGCCCCGCCTATAAAGATGAGCACCGCTATGTTCATCCCGACGATATACCCCACCGAAAGGAGGGCCGGGGACAGGCTTGCGCCGAAATACGCGAATGCCTTACCGCCGAAAACCGTCGCTATACTCGCGCTTTCCCTCCAGAGATTCAGGCCGGACCCCGACAGCTTGAATATGCCGCCCGCGATGGATGCAAGGGCGAGAGGTCTTACCGAAGCTCCCCCCTTCTCTCCGGTCTTAAGCACCTCGGCAGTCGCGAGGCCCTCGGGAAACGACAGCTTCTGTTCCACGATGAGAGTGCGCCGAAGCGGTATCGTAAAAAGCACTCCGAGCACCCCGCCGGCGGCCGCTATCAGGGTCGTTTCCCAGTAATCAAAATTCTCCCAGTATCCCATGAGCACCAGCGCAGGCATGGTGAAGATGGCCCCGCAGGCCAGGGCCTCCCCGGCCGAGGCGGCCGTTTGGACCGCGTTGTTTTCGAGGATATTGGAGCGTCGGAACAGCCCGAGCACGGCCATCGACACGACCGCGGCCGGTATCGCGGCGGACACGGTAAGCCCGGCAAAAAGGCCGAGATAGGAGTTCGCCCCGGCGAGCACCACCGCGAGTACTATGCCAAGAAGCACGCCCTTGACCGTAATTTCGGGAAGAGTCGTTTCGGCCGGGATATGGGGGGTGTTTCGCACGGACTGACGCATCGAACCGATCTATACGTTTCGCGGTGTATCGTCAAGAAGATAATGGCCGCGCGGTCCATCTCCCATGGTCCGCCCGAGAACCCGCTCCGGAGGGAGAATCAAAAATCCGCGGGAAAGATCACCTTTAAACAGGCCCCATTGTTCGAGGATATCTCGAGCCTGCCATTGATCTGCTCCGCAAGCAACTGTACGAGGCGGAGGCCGAGAGTGCCCTGCGATCCCGGGCTGATCCCATCAGGAAGCCCAATTCCGTTGTCCTCGACCTTAAGGATTATATTGCCTTCATCACGTTGCAGAGAAATGCGGAGGATCCCGTCTTCTTTATCGTGAAAGGCGTGGCGAATTCCGTTCGTTATCAATTCGTTGAGGATTAGTCCGCACGGAACGGCCTTGGCAAGAGGGATATGGATGGAGTCCAGACGCATTTCGAGGCGTATGTTGATATGAACACCAATTTGTGAACGCAGCAGCACGTTTGCAAGGGCCTCGACATAGCCCGCGAAGTCCACCCGTTCGAAACTCTCTGATTTGTAGATACGCTCGTGAACCAGCGCCATCGAGTATATGCGGCCCTGGCAATCGAGAAGCGCCGCCTTCTGACGTTCGTCTTCCATTCCGTCCATTTGCAGATTAAGAAGGCTGTAGATGATCTGCATGTTGTTTTTCACGCGGTGGTGTATCTCTTTCAGCAGCACGTCCTTTTCGGCGAGCGAGGCCTTTAACTCGTCCCTCGCCCTTTTCTGCTCCGTTATGTCGGTGATGATCCCGGTTATTCCGACCAGCTCTCCTCCGTCGTAGACTGGTCTGCTCGAGGTGCGTATATGAACGGCCCTGCCGTCACGGTCCTGGAGCCTGTATTCGAGCGGTTCATATGCGCCGTTCAGCGTGCGCGCCCTGCTCTCCATTACCGATTGAAGATCGTCCGGGTGGATAAAATCGACAAAGCTCTTTCCGACTATATCTTCGGGGCCGTAGTCGGATGAGATATTCCTGATGGCGGAGCTTATATAGGTAAAGCGCCCCTCGTTGTCGAGGGAGAATATGACGTCGTTGAGGTTCTCGACCAGGCCCCGATACTTCTCCTCGGAATTCTTGAGCTCTTTTACAAGCCTTTCTTTTTCCGCCTTCACCATCCTAAGGCTCTCCCCCAGTCCCAGAGAGAACGATACGATCATCAGTGTCGCCCCGACCATTATCCCCCGTACCGTGATAAGCATGCTCGGCAGCATACCGAAGGTCCAGATAATATGCGCCAGCCCGCCGGCGAAGAACAGGCACCAGCCGGCATAATAGTACCTGGCCGGCGAGTATCCCCTGTATGCGCAAAAAACCGCGGTTAAAAAATGGATGATTATATTTATGAAAGTGGCGTAGATAGCGATTAGAAGGATGAGATGCATGGGAAGCAACAGGGAGAGTGCTATGCCCGCGCTATTCATCGCCGCGAGGGCCGTCATCAAGCGGTGGAGCCGCGGGGTTATACGGCGAGTGCCGAGAAAGCTTATGGCATGCAGCGTCGCAAACAGGAGGCAGCAGAACATGGCCGCCGGCAGGCTGTGATTGGCCCACCATGGAAACCCGGGCCAGAGATACTGATACGAACTGCCGTCGAGAACCATCTGAAGAAACAGGTACGAGCCAATGAACAACGAAAAATACAGGTAACTCGTCCTTCTAATCGAGAATAACAGGTATAGATTGTAGCAGACCATTATAAAGAGAAAGGAATAGAACACCCACAATACCGGCAGCTCCCTGTTCACCATCGCGACAAAGGCCATTGGAGACCATGCCCTCAGATGGAGGTCCATGGACCCCTCGGTCTTGAAGCGCATATAATAGGTGTTTTCCCCCGGGGGCTCCAATATCGGGAGGACAAAGGTCCTGTATTCTATCCCCCTCTGGCTAAATGGAAGAGTATCGCCGAAGCGCCGGACGGAATACCCGCCTGAGGGGTCCGGAGCATACAGCTCTATGAGGTCCATATGCGGCGTATCGAGCTGAAGCAGCCACCATACCGGACTCTTCTCGCCGTTCCTGGTTTTGAGCCGCGCCCAGTATATGGAGCTCGAATAGCCGTAGGAGGGATAGTCCCTTCCAGCCGGGACAAAGCGGACGCCTGGCCCGCCCATGTTTATCGCATTGATATCGAGCGTTCCGGAAGGGTCTTCCAGCACATCGAGATGAAGGCCGAGCCGGGGGCCATTCAGCGTCGAATCGATCGCGAGTGGCGCACCCGCCCGAAGCTCAGCGAGGGGCGACAGAAGCGGAAGCAACAATGCAAGGCATATAAGAGCCAGTTTTTTCATTATCTGCCTCCATAAGTATCATGAAAATCAAGAAAAGTCAATATCAATTTTATATCAACTTACAACGGGTGGCGCGTTCTTCTTGTTGTTCTACCGAA
>MVZN01000006.1 GCA_002069125.1 Spirochaetes bacterium ADurb.BinA120 | reverse complement strand
CCCGCTCGTTCTTATTGTACTGCTTTCGATTCCGGCCCTTGCCGCCGACCTGTTTCTCTTTCTCGTTTCGGCGATGTTTATCCGGGTCTTCTGCCCGCTCTGTACCGCAAGCTACGCCGCGACGCTCATAATTACGGCATCCTCTCTCCTTACCCTCCGACGATACCGTAAATCCGTGGGGGATGTAATGGCGGCCGATGGGCCGGTGCTATCTCTTCCGACTTTTTTAAGGGAGCGAATCTTTGCCCACGGCTTTGCCATTATTTTAATAGCGGCTGTCGGCATGGGTATCGGGCTTCTCGCTCGCTCCAGCCTCGCCGAATCCATGGCGCGCTTCGGCGGCGACGAAAGAATCTCCCGCCTCATCGAGCGCTATGAGGCCGTACTCGAATCGCGCATCGATATCGAAGAAGCGCCCTTCGACGGGAACCCGGGCGCACCTGTAAGGATTGTCGTTTTTAGCGATTTCAACTGCTCGAGCTGCGTCCGCATGGATAAAAGCCTAAAACGACTTCTGGAAGAGAGGCAGGGCGAGCTGGTGATCTACTACAAGAACTTTCCCCTCGGGGAACAGTGCCGCGACACGGCCGACCACCGCAAAGAAGTCAGCTCATGCCTTGCCGCCCGGGCCGCCCTCTGCGCCGACAAACAGGGCGGGTATACTGCCTATTCCACGGCACTCTACCTCGATTGCGAAACCGGCGTAGAGCACGACATACGCTCGCTCCGCGGCCATGCGCTGCGCCTAAGCCTCGATACCGCGGCTTTCAACGCGTGCATGGCCTCCAGCGAATCGTTCGAGCGAGTGCGGCAGGATCGATTCGAGGGTGAGCGCCTTATGGTCGACGGCACGCCGACTCTATTCGTAAACAACAGGATGCTCGACACGGAGGACCTGGATTCCAGAACCCTGCGCGCCCTGATGGATTATATCCTATCGGGGGAAAGGAGAGAAACTCGTTGAGGATATGTATGCCGCTTGCCCTCTTCGCCCGATGTGAATGCCCCGAATCCCTCTCGAAGCGGAAGTCCTTGGACAAGGCCCCATAGTAAATGCCTTTTTACCCGGCCGGAAAAAAAGTATTGACGAATATTTAGTATTTTACTAAATTCTAAAGCATCTTCATTTCCTGGAGGAATCTTTATGTCCACTTTAACAGAAGTAACCGATGGAAACTTTTCGACAGAGGTACTCGGCGCCTCAGGTGCCGTACTGGTCGATTTCTGGGCCCCCTGGTGCGGCCCCTGCCGCATGCAGACCCCTATACTCGAGGGGCTCGCCAGAGAACTCAACGGGAACGCGCGTATCGTCAAACTCAATACCGACGAGAACCCGGCAACCGCGCGAAACTTCGGAATCAATTCGATCCCCACGCTTATCCTGTTCAAGGACGGGAAAGAGGTGGAACGAATGGTGGGAGTCCAGCCGGCCGAATCCCTGAAACGAAAACTGCAATAAGCCCTTTACCAGCACAGAACATGACGCTTACGCGGCCGGATCCACGATCCGGCCTTTTTTTACGCCGGCGCGGGCATATGCCCCTTTAAAATACAATTGACAAACTTTCCGTAAATCGCGTGAGTTATCCCTTGATCGACGCGAAAAGCGCGTTACACTTGTTGATATAGTCGACCGCCGCGGGACTGTGCCCACCGAGGACGCACGATACGCTACAGACCCGGATTTACATGCAGCTGTGAGGACGCCATGGATTATTCTAAAACCGTCAATCTGCCGACCACCGATTTCCCCATGCGGGCGAACCTGCCTAAACGCGAGCCCGAAATGCTCGCCCAGTGGTCGAAGGAGAACATCTACCCGACCCTTCTCGCCGCGCGCGAGGGAAAGCCGCTGTACATCCTGCACGACGGCCCTCCGTACGCCAACGGCAACATCCATCTGGGGCATGCCCTCAACAAGATACTCAAAGACATCATCGTTAAGCACAAAACCATGATGGGTTTCAAGGCGCCCTATGTCCCCGGCTGGGACTGCCACGGCCTTCCGATCGAGCTCCAGGTAACCCGTGAGCTCGGCGACAGGGCCGCAAGCATGCCCAAACACGAGATCCGCAAGCTCTGCCGCGAATACGCCGCGAAATATATAAGCATCCAGATGGAGGAGTTCAAAAGGCTCGGGGTTTTCGGCGATTACGAGAATCCGTATCTGACCATGTCGGCCGAGTACGAGGCGAGGATCCTCGACGTCTTCGGCGAACTGTACCGGGAGGGATTCATCACACGCGGGAAGAAACCCATCTACTGGTGTCCCACCTGCGTGACGGCCCTCGCCGAGGCCGAGGTGGAGTACCACGACCATTCATCGCCCTCCATCTTCGTCAAGTTTCCGGTGGATCCGGCCTCGGTCGACATTCCGGGCGTAGGCCCAAAAAGGCTCTTCGTGCTCATCTGGACTACGACACCGTGGACGCTCCCCGCGAACCTCGGCGTGTGCTTCCATCCGGGCTTCCCCTACTCGGCCTACCGCTCCGGCGACGAATATTACATCATGGCCGACGGCCTTGCGGAATCGGTCGCCGGCATTATCGACATGGATAGGGACACCGCCGTCCCCATCTCCAGGGAACAGATCGAAAAACTCTCGGTCCGCCATCCATTCATAGACCGCAAATCGAAGGTCCTTTTCGCCGACTTCGTTACGCTCGACCAGGGCAGCGGCATAGTCCACATCGCGCCCGGGCACGGCATGGAGGACTACCTGCTCGGCATCGAGAACGGGCTCGATGTATACTGCCCTGTGGACGACCAGGGCAGGTTTACCGACGAATTCCCCGAGATGAAGGGCGTCAACGTGTTCGACGCGAACCCCATGGTCATCGAGCTTCTTAAAAAGAAAGGCGTCTTTGTCCATACATCGGAGATTGAACACTCATACCCGCACTGTTGGCGGTGCAAGGAGCCGCTCATCTTCCGCGCCACCGAGCAGTGGTTTTTCATGGTTGACCACCGCGAACTCAGAAAGATGGCCCTCAAGGCCACGGACGACACCACCTGGATCCCCTCCTGGGGCGAATCGCGCTTCCGGGGAATGATAGAAAGCCGGCCCGACTGGTGCCTGTCGCGCCAGCGCTCCTGGGGTGTGCCCATTCCGTCCTTCCGCTGCGCCAAGTGCCGCACCAATCTTATGAACGCCGAAAGCATCCGGCATTTCGCCAAGCTCTCCCTGGAAAAGAGCATCGACGCGTGGTACACACTCGATATCGGCGAGCTCGTACCGCCGGGAACGACATGCTCGTGCGGCGGAACCGAATTCGAAAAGGAGTACGACATCCTCGACGTGTGGTTCGACTCGGGCGTATCGCATTACGCCGTACTGGACAGCTGGAAGGACCACCGCTGGCCCTCGGACCTCTATCTCGAGGGAAGCGACCAGCACCGCGGATGGTTTCAGTCTTCCCTGTGGCCCGCCATAGCGCTCCGGGGACGCGCCCCATACGGCACGGTGCTCACGCACGGCTTCATCCTCGACGAGCAGGGAAAGGCCATGAGCAAATCGATGGGGAACGTCATCCCGCCCGCCAAGCTCATCGAAAAATTCGGCGCGGACATCCTGCGGCTCTGGGTTTCCTCCGAGGATTACCGTAACGACGTGAGCATCGGCTACGACATGATGAACCAGATCGCCGATTCGTACAGGAAGATCCGAAACAGCTTTAAATTCATGATAGGAAATCTCTCGGACTTCGACCATTCCAACTCACTCCCCTACGCCGAGCTCCTCGACATCGACAAATGGATTCTGCACGAGCTATACGAGCTCTCGCGCCAGGTTATAGAACACTACGAGAAGTTCGAATTCCACCTCGTTTACCGCAAGATATTGAACTTCTGCGCGGTGGAGCTCTCGTCGCTGTACTTCGACATCTCCAAGGACACCCTCTATACGGAGGCGGTGGATTCGCCCGTCCGGCGCTCCAGCCAGACCGCGCTTTACGAGATCAACCAGGCCCTCACGCTCCTCGCAGCCCCCGTCCTCTCCTTCACTGCGGAGGAGGTATGGCGCTTCTCCGGAAGAACGGACTCGGTGCACGCGCAGGAATACCACCGGCTCGACGAGGCCTTCCATAATCCGGCCATCGCCGAAAAGATGGACTCGCTCATCGACATCAAGAAGGACGTGCTCAAATCGCTCGAAACGAAGAGAAAGGAAAAAACCATCGGCACCTCCCTCGAGGCGGATATCGAGCTCTATATCGCGAGCGAAAAGACCCGGCGCATGGTCGCGGAGATGGGAGACGGGGCCCGCAGATTTTTCCAGGTTGCCGAAGTGAGCATACGCGACGAGAAGACGGGCGGCATGGAGGATTTCGACGTTTCGTCCATCAGGGTCGAAAAGAGCGCGGGCTCCAAGTGCGTGCGCTGCTGGAATTACTCGCTGCATCTTGGGACGGACGTCGCGCATCCGGAGCTCTGCCCTCGCTGTACCGCTATCATCAAAAGACTCGGCAATAACGGGTAAACCGGGACGGAATACCGATGAAAAAACACGCCACCGCTGCGGGCATTTTCTGCTTTTCGCTCGCCCTCGATATCGTCACCAAGGCCCTCGCGGTCAGGCACATAGGCCTCCACGAGCGCATAGATGTCCTCGGAAGCTTCGTTCAGCTAACGCTCCTCTATAACCGCGGCGGCCTTTTCGGGATTCTTCAGGGATACCAGTCATTCTTTCTCGTAATATCGATCGCGGTATTGGCCCTGCTCGTGGTTTACTACGTGCTGGAAAAACACAAAACGGCGCTTTTCCGCAACGCCATTGCCCTGGTTATGTCGGGGGCGGTGGGCAATATCCTCGACCGGCTTACGGGAAGGCCCGGAGTGGTCGACTTCATCTATATAGGCGACGACGCGGTGTTCCGCTGGCCGGCCTTCAACGTCGCGGACGCGGCGATCGTCGTCGGCGCTCTGCTCCTCCTCGTATTCTACTACCGCGAGGAGGCACGCCGAAAAGCGATGGAAAGAGCCGGTCAGTAGGTATCTATCACCTCGATCTCGGCCTCGCCGAGCACCTCGGAATCCCTGCCGGTAACGGTCACCCTGAACCTCCCCTCGTTATAGAACGATATATTCGTCGTCGCGGATTGCTTCTCTGGATCGACGCTGAAGGTGAAGGTATCGACCAGCTTTTCCTTTACGTCCTGCCTCTCGTGAACCTTCACGCTCAGCGCGTCCACCTCGAAGCGCTTTTTCTGGTTAACCAGCATGGTGACCTCTCCCGTCGTAAACCTGTTCCCGCAGGATATCCCCTTGCCCTCCGGGCTAACCCCTTCACAGAATGAGACCGTCCGGGTCGGTTTGCACGAAACGAACAGCAGCATGGCGGCGCATACGGCCAATGTGTACCTCATCCTATCCTCTCCTGAGAAACTTGTCGGGATGTCCGCGCTAAAGGAGCGATCCCTGCATGTCATCGTCGTCGTCGATCTCGCCCGTGTCCGGCTTCACCCGAACAGCGCGCTTTTCGACCGAGCCGTTTTCTCCCTTCTGGAGTATTTCTATCCGGCGCTCAGCCTCGTCGAGCTTCTCGCGGCAATAGCGTGCAAGCCTGGTGCCGCGCTCGAATTCGGCAATCGATTCCTCGAGACCGAGGCTTCCGTCCTCCAGGCGCTCGGCGATCTTTTCCAGCTCTTCAAGCGCTTTCTCGAAGCTCGGCTTAGCCTTTGCCGATGATTTCTTTTCCACCGCGCACCTCTCGTTGCACTGTATTTACCGTACATCCCATCGAGCCGTCGGCCACCATCACGCCGATCGATTCCCCGGATTTGATCGTCTTCACGGTTTTGATGACGCGTCCCCGCGCGTCGGTCACGAGAGAGTAACCGCGCCGGAGGACTCCCTTCGGCGAGAGCTTGTCGACCGCCCCCCGGGCCAGTTCCAGGCGGGAACGCCGGGAGCGCGCCTCGGTTTTCCACAATCGGTACAGGTCGGGGAGCGAGAGCAGGCGTTGCCTTCCCGCGGAGATGCCTTCCTTGAGCGCCATGGTCATTCTCTGCTCCAGGTCGACCAGCGAGAGCTCGCGCATCGCGACTATTTCGCGAGGGTTTCGAAAACACCGGAGAGCCGCGATCGCGTCCAGCCTTTCGCCAAGCCCGGAGAGCCTGGAGGCGAGCGCGCTTGAGGCCCGTATCGAGAGGTACTCTATCTCCTCCACGAGTTCGCTCTTCACCGGGACCGCTATCTCGGCCGCGGCCGAGGGCGTAGGCGCCGCGTAATCGGCCGCGTCGTCCGAAAGCGGGTGATCGATCTGATGGCCTACGGCCGAGATGACGGGCACGCGGGAGGCGAGCACCGCCCGAACGACCGGCTCCTCGTTGAAGGGCATGAGGTCCTCGAACGAACCGCCGCCCCTGCCGCAGATTATGAGATCGATGCCGTGGGCCGGCCTGTTGAGCTCGTCGAGGGCCCGCACTATGGATTCTGCGGCGTCGGCCCCCTGCACCTTGGCGGGTGCGAGCACAATCTCTATGTTCGGAAAGCGTCTCATCGCCACCTTGATGATGTCCCTTATCGCGGCCCCTGTCGGGGATGTGACCACGCCGATTCTCCGGGGCAGGAAGGGTTTCGCCCTCTTTCGAGACGGATCGAAGGCCCCCTCGTCCAGGAGCTTTTTCTTTAGCCGCTCTATCCGCTTGAGGAGCTCGCCCACCCCTTCCAGGCGAATCTGCGTAACAATAAACTGGTAACTGCCGCGCCTCTCGTAGACGGTGAGCGAGCCCAGCGCTAGCACGCTCATCCCCTCCTCCATCCTGAACCTGAGGTTTTTATTCGCGTACTTAAAGAAGGCGGAGGAGAGCACCGCCTGTTCGTCCTTCAGGGTAAAATAGATGTGCCCGGATGAATGATAGGTGAGGTTGGAGATCTCCCCCTTTACCCATACGCCCGTAAACTCCGGATTGTCCTCGATGCTTTTTTTAAGCATCCGGGTGATCTCGGAAACGCTGTAGCTTCGCTCGTTCATTTCGTACGGACTCTACGCATTAAAAAGCATAATCAAAGATTTTTGACAAAGAATTCCCGCACCGTTCTCTCGGCCCTCTCACGGTCCATCTGCCAGCACTCCACGTGCGGTCCTCCCTTCACCGTCCACATCATCTTTGGATCTTTCGCCGCGGCATACAGGCGCTCGCCGTGATGATAATACACCGCGGTATCGGCGTCTCCATGGATTATATAGACCGGCCTCGGGGCGATCGACCCTATAACGTCCTCGGCGTTCATTTTGTCCGTATCGAGCCCGCAGCGAAGCCCGTACAGCCAGAGGACGAATGGAATCAATGGCCTTCTGGGCAGGCCAAAATCCCGCGCGGCCCCTTCCGCGATCACGTCCGAGGCGTTCGCGAATCCTCCCTCGAATACGCCGGCCCGTATACGGCTATCCCCGGCCATCGCGAGAATGCCTGTGGCCGCACCCTGCGACCACCCGATAAGGCCGATGCGTTTCATCCCCTTGTTCCTTTCTAGAAAATCGATTGCCACGATAATATCCTTTTGTTCATGGAAACCCATCGAATTGAAAGAGCTGTCACTCTCACCGCAATGTCTGAAGTCGAAGGTGAGGACTGCGAATCCCGCATCGTGAAGCGGCCGCGCGAAGCGCATTCCCTCATTTCGGTTGGCGCCGCGTCCGTGCGCGAAAATCACGGCTTTTGTCGACGCAATCGCAGGCATATACCAGCCGCGTATCGTGAGGCCGTCCGGACTTTTGAACTCGACATTCTCGAACGGAATCCCCTGCTCCATTGGGTCGCCGCAGAACACGAAGTGCTCCTTCGTGCACTGGAACGGCCCCGGATTCATGAGCACCGAGCTGAAATACCAGGCCGCTCCGAAAAAAAGAGCCGCGGCTATCGCCGCCACTACGATAAGGATCCGAATAAACCCCGCACCAGATTTCATCGTTTAAGACCTCCTTTCGTTGTTTGACCGCGTTGGGCATCGCGCTTGCCGGCATCATCGACCCGCCATCGGAACAGGAGCGCTCTGGATGTCAGCCCGGAACCGGGGTTAGATTTAACCGCCTCATACCTCGATATCGCCTATTTCGTTATCATTTCTATCCGAGTTCCCAGGTCGACCGGGCCCTCATATTTGGGAGCCGCCTCGGTAATATCCCTGTCCTCTTCTATCGGCAGCGTCTCGCCCACGCCCTTTTTTTTATTTCCGGTCTTGACGGGAGGCCGTTTGGCCTGCGAATCGAGGAAAGCGCTATCTGCGGCCTCGCGTTCTGAACGACCCGCGCAGGGACCGCATGTTCTAAACATTAAAAGCGCCGCCGCAAGCAGTGCCAAGGCCGCAGCCGCCGGGAACAAGCGCCACCGCCCGTCTTTGCCGGCGGCCGGCCTTCTCCCCGATGGTTTTCGGAGCTGTCCATGCAGGCCCGTTGGATGTCCATGGCTCTTTCGCATTGCACTTTGGCCAGGCGCCGGCAAAGTGAGCTCGGCCGGAAAACCGGCGCGCATTTCGCCCGCATATTTTCCATCGACATCGGTCCGAAGTCAAGACAAAGAAAAAGGCGGGATGGGATTCCCGCCTCGGTTATGGGTAAATGAGAAACCGGCGTTTGGGACTCGCCACTCACTCCGCATACATGGCGTCGATGATATCCTTATAGCGCTGGTTTATGACCTTTCTCTTGATCTTCTGGGTCGCCGTAATCTCGCCGTCCTCCTGGGTGAACTCCTTGGGAAGTAGAGTGAACTTTTTGATCTTTTCAACCTGGCCGAGGTCGCGCGTATAGTAATCTATCTTCTCCCTGTACAGTTTCTGTACCTCCGGGTGCTTAAGCAGCTCCTCGCGCGATGAAAACCGTATATCGTTCTTTTTCGCCCAGTTTACAAGCGGCTCGAATCCGGGCACTATGAGGGCCGAGACGAACTTGCGCTGATCGCCGATCGCCGCCACCTGTTCGAAATATATGTCCTCTTTAAGAAGGGTCTCGATCTGCTGCGGCGAGATATACTTTCCGCCCGATGTCTTGAAGAGTTCCTTTATCCGGTCGGTGATGGTTACGTATCCCTCCTCGTCGATAAAGCCTACATCCCCTGTCTTAATCCAACCGTCCTCCGTAAACATCTCCTTGCTAAGCTCCGGCTTGTTCCAATAGCCCTTCATCATGCTCGGGCTTTTGGCCTGTATCTCGCCCTCGGGCGAGATCCTCACCTGCATCAGCGGAACCACAGGCCCGCATGTGCCGAACTTGTTGTGCTCGGGATTGGCCACGCTGATCACGAAGCACTCGGTCAAGCCGTATCCCTGAAGCAGGAGCACTCCCGCCTTGAAGAAAAATTCGGCGATTTCGCCCGAAAAGGCCGAGCCACCGCAGTTAAACACCTTGTTCCGTCCGCCGAAGATGCTCTTTATCTTTTTGAGCACCAGGGCGTAGGCCACCGCGTGCCTGAACCCGAGCCACGGACCGATAAATCTTTTATCGCGTTTGCGCCCCTGGTATTCGCCTCCGATCGCCAGCGCCCAGTTGAATATCTTCCGCTTCTTTTCCGGGGCGTTCGCCATGCCGTCCTTCACCATGGCGTAGACCTTTTCCCACATCCGGGGAACGCTGCACATGTAGTGCGGCCTGGACTCCTTGAGGAACTCCATGATGGCCTTGGTGTCGTGGCAATAGTCGACCCTTCCATTTCCGCACAGTATGAAATAACTCCACGCGCGCTCGAATACGTGAGACAGCGGCAGAAACGCCAGATTGACATCGGATTCGACTATCGGAATATGGTATCCCGTCGCGAAGAGCATGGCCAGCCAGTTCTTGTGGGTAAGCATGACCCCTTTGGGCTCGCCGGTAGTCCCCGAAGTATAGATGAGCGTCGAGAGGTCCTCCGAATCGAGCTTAGCGACTCGCGACTCCAGATCCGCCTCTTTACCGGCATTCGCGCCGGTTTCCATAAAGTCCTCGAGGTACATCACGTCCTCGTCCGCACCGATTGCGGCCTTCGGGTCGAAGACTATTATTTTTTTAAGGACCTTGGAATTCTTTTTAATCTCCAGCGCCTTCTCGTACTGCTCCTGGTTTCCGACGAAAAGAAACCGGATCCCCGCGTCGTTGACGATATATTCGAGCTCCCGGGCCGAGTTCGTAGCATACACCGGAACCGAGCAGGCGCGGATGCTGAAACAGGCGTAATCCGCCACGGCCCACCAGGCGCTGTTTGCCGCGAAGATGCCGACCATCTCGTTTTCCTTCGCCCCGAGCGCGAGCAGCCCCTTGGCGGTCGATTCTATCATCGAACCGAACTTCGCCCAGGTGTACGAGATCCACTCCCCGTGCGGTTTGTGCCGAACGGCCACCTTTCGGTCACCGTATTTCTTAACACGGCTTCGCACCATGAGACCAAGATGTTTTTCGCGCTCCAGAAACCGATCAAATTCTTTGGAATAATCAACTGGCATACCCCACCTCCGGGCTTATTTACTGCGATCACCGGCCGCGCGCCGGCGGATCCAGGCAATCAATACAAAATTATAAAATCAATTACTAAATTATATCTATCTATATTAAAATACTAAAAAAGCATATTTCCAGGATTATAATTCTGAAATTCGCCCCCAAGCATGTTTTTCGATTGTACCATTCAGCGCCCGATCGTATCTGGAAACACCGAGTCTTCGGGAGGGATATGACTGGGGCAATCCTAAACTTTTTCATGTTCTTCGGGGCGCTTTTCTCGCTCGGTAAATTCATTGAATTATTGCCGTGCTGTTGTACACACGCGCTTGTCAGGGAGGCAAGCGGCCATGTTCGGACAAAGGATCAAAAAAGCCATCATCGATGGCATAAAGAAGCTTTCAATGAGCCGACAGAAGAAGCTCCATGATTACGCGCGGGCCTTGCTCCTTTCCCGTCCCGTTGGAACCCGGGGAATCGACCTGTTGAGATTTTACGGATCATTCGACAAAAAGTCCATAAAGGAGATGATGGAGGCCTTATAACCACGTTCTCTAAACACGTGGGCGTCTCGCCCAGCCGGTAACGCAAGCGCAAGCCCGCCCGCACCGGCGGCGAATCCGGATGATAACTTCGGCCGGCCGGCTATGAGCCAGGATGGGCGCCGCCTCAATCCTAACCCACCGGTATGGCCTCGGTCTCCTTCCCCTCGAGTTTCAACATGATTGAGGCCACCAGGCCGTTCTCGACGTAAAATGAGAGCAGAAAGTCCTTTCCGTTCACCTGTCGCCGTCCTCCGGCGATCCTCCATCTGTACTCATACCATCTTCCGTCAATCGCTTCCGTTATTGCGTACCCTTCCGGATAGGCCTGCAACAGCTCCTCGAGGCTGGAGCCCTTCACTATTCCCCTCGGGGTCCGGAAACCTTCATTAAAAACGAGCTGCGCGAGCTGCGGATTCTTCATGCCCGCGATCTTAATAAAACCCGCCTGCCCGTCCCCCCAGGTGTAGTGAAGTCTGTTTGCGTCCTCCCATCTTCCTCCATTGCCCGTCAGCCTTGTAAAACCATCATAAGAGGTCGCAAAAAGCTCCATGGTTTTAACCCCATTGTAAAAAAGCTTGAGATCATCCCCGTTCAACGCGGCCGTCTCCGCCGAGGCCCTAGTGCCGGGCCCTTGCAAAATTGCGGCCGCCAATAAGATAAGGAAAGGGAATACCCTCGAACCGCGCATATTCCGCATTGAAAAGCCTCCACTTTTAGATATAAAAACGCTTATAAATAAATTGACAGAAGTTAATATATCGACATCATCCATGGTAATCAATTAAGTTATTGCGTAACTGACAAAAATGTCATCGCGAGGAGCGCAGCGACGCGGCGATCTTAAAAAGGCAACAAGTTACGGGCAAAAAATTAGATACTGTATGAGATTGCCACGCCCCGAGACGGCCGGGGCTCGCAATGTACTCAGTAAAGCAACAACTCTAATAATAAAACAGGCGGCACAGTCGGCATATACCGTTCCCCGAATCGCCCGCCCTGACGAATGAGCACCTGAGGAGCGTAATTCTCGAAGGAATTTTATCCCGATTATTCAAAGCGAGGAGGGAAGATGTCCCAAAACGAAATTAACCATCCATTCGACATGGCAATCAGGCTGACAGGAGAGGGTGATCGTTATAGCGGACACACGACGGAACACTACGCCAATATGATCGGCCCATTCGGCGGCATCATCGCAGCCGTCATGCAAAAGGCCATTTTGAGCCATACGTCCAGACAGGGCGACCCGGTAGCCTTTACAGTGAACTACGCGGCTCCCATCTCTAACGGCGCTTTCGAAATAGTCACAAGGCTTGTTAGGAACAATCGTTCCACCCAGCATTGGAGCGTCGAGCTTTTGCAGCAGGAGCATGTTTGCGCCACCGCAACGGCGGTGCTGGCCACAAGGCGCGATACCTGGAGCTCTACGGATTTGTCCTTCCCGGAGGTCCCCGATCTAGACAAAGCCGTGAAGGTTTCGGGCGAGGGGTTTCCTTCATGGGTGTATCGTTACGATATCCGCATGGTCCGGGGAGGGTTTCCTCCGTTTATTTCGATCGAAAACGAGAAAGCCTATGCCTCTTCCGTCACCCTCCAGTGGGTCCGCGATGAGCCGCGCCGGCCTATGGATTTCCCCTCACTTACGGCCCTCTGCGACAGCTTTTTCCCGCGCATCTTCATCAGGCGCGATCGGATCGTTCCCGTGGGCACGGTCTCCTTTACGGTTTACTATCATGCCGACGCCGATGCTCTTCACGAGGCCGGAGATCGGGAGATGGTTGCCGAGGCCCGGGCCAACAGGTTTTTTAAAAACTATTTCGACCAGACCGCCGAGCTCTGGACCCCTGAAGGGATATTGCTTGCCACATCCAGTCAGATATACTATTACAAGGAATGATCCGGAGGCTTTGCTTATACGACAAGTGCTCGGATAATTCACCTTAACCGGAGGGCTTAATGTAAAAGCCGGAATCCTATAATATTATAACGGCGCCCCGGACCGCAACCTCTAATGCATGCCATATCGAGGCGCCGGACTCCAAGAGGCGGATATGTATCTCATCCTTGCGATTGATGACGAAAAGCACACGCTTAAGCTTCTCGAAACCCAGATCAAAAAAATGGGCCACAGCGCCGTCGTCGCGTCCTCCGGCCGGGAAGGAATAGAGATGGCCCGTACGGGCAACCCCGATCTGATAATTCTCGATATAATGATGCCTTATATGGATGGCTTCGAGGTCGTAAAGCAGATGAAAAAGGACGAGATCACGCGCGGCATTCCCATCATCATGCTGACATCGAAATCCAAGAAGGAGGACGTCGTAACGGCCATGCGCCATGGCGCCGTCGACTACATAATAAAACCCCATACCTACTCCATGCTCACCCAGAAAATCGACGCGGCGCTTCGAATCGGCCGTATTCAGAAGCTGGAAGAGGCCGCAGAGCGTACGGAACACATAAACATCTCCCGCGGAACGGGCACTACGCTAATTTCATTTAAAACGGGCATAAAAGACAGGGAGGTGCTGGCCGAGGCCAGGAAGGTTTTCAACGCCTTTTTCCTCAAGCTCGTCCGCAATGACAATATAGTGTTCGATCTGCGCTCGCTAGGCGAAGTCGATGCGGAGGACGCGTCGGTGCTATCGGTTATATCGGGCCTTTTTACGGGGAAGGAGGTCAACATCGTCGCAGGGCGGCACTACGGGACCCTGGTCAGCCTGGTCGATTTCGACGAGAGCGTCCGCCTTCATATATCCTTCGGCGATCTCGAGGTATACCTGAACAGCTCGCGGAGGTGAACCACTACTTGCCGTTTATAAGCGAAATCAGCCTTTCCAGCTCCCTCCGGATGTCTGCCGCAAGCTCCCGAAAAGCCGCTTCCCTGCCCTCCTCGGCCGCGCTCTCCAGTTCGCCCGACAGGCCGGACAGCCTTGTGAGCCGGTAGTTTGCCGCCGCGCCTTTTAGTCGGTGGGCCGCAAAGCGAATTTCTTCCCTGCCGCCTCTCTTCACCGACCGTTCGATGAGTTCCAGGTACTCACCGGACGAATCGAGAAATTCCCTTAGCAGTTGATCGAGCTCGGTGCGCTCAATGCCAAGCGAGAGGGCGGTTTCATCCAGATCGGCCATGTCCTGGTCCGCCTCTTTCTCCTTTTGGCTGTCCGAGGCCGCCTCGAGAAATCTCTCCGCGACCCTCCTCAGTGCGGCCATATCGACCGGCTTGGAGACATAGTCGTCCATGCCCGATTCCAGCAGATATTCGCGTTCGCCCTTCAAGGCCCGCGCTGTGAGCGCCACCACCGGCGTATGAGCCCGCCCCTCCTTCGTTTCGATCTCGCGGATACCGGCAGCGGCCCCTATCCCGTCGAGGACCGGCATGCTTACATCCATAAATATGATGTCGTAGCGGCCGCTTCGAAACATCTCCACCGCCTCCGCGCCGTCGCGGGCGATGTGTGCGGTCAGGCCAAGCCGTTCTAGCATTATTTGAATCAGCCTCTGATTTACCGGCGCATCTTCGGCCACCAGGGCGGTCCCCTTGAAGCCCGGCCCCCCATCCGGCTCTGCCCCTTGAACCTTCGCGCCTTCCATCCCCAGAACCCGCTTTATAGCCGCCGTGAATTTTGAGGCCGTCAGCGGGACATAAACCGGAAATACGCTCGATGCGCCAATCGTTTCAAAGATGCCGCGCTGGCGCTCTTCGATAACGAGCACAAGGTTTCCGCCTGCGGCGCTATCTATTACCGAACGAACATTCCGCTCGGATTGGAGACTTACATCGGCGAAAAAAAGTCCCTTCTCCGGTATCCCCCCTTCCCGGGTCCAGGGCTCAATCGGGATATCGAGCGCGCTCAGATATCTCCTGATGGCCTCCTCCTGTCTGGACGGCTCGCCATCGAAGTGCAAAAGACGTGCTGTTCCGGCCATATTCCCGAAGGCTGTCGGCCGTGAAGTCTCTTCCTCCACTCCGAAGTCAAGATCGAAGAAGAACCTGCTGCCCTTCCCCGGAGAGCTTTCGACCCCGATTTCCCCTCCCATAAGCCGCACCAGGCTGGAACTGATGGATAGCCCAAGCCCTGTGCCTCCGTAGCGGCGCGCGATCGAGTTGTCCTCCTGTCTGAAAGATTCGAATATGATCCCCCGCTTTTCGGGGGTTATTCCAATACCCGTGTCGCCTATCGAAAACGACAGCCTGCAGCCGCCCAGGCGCCTCTCTTTAAGGCAGATTTCGATAGTAACCGTTCCCTTCCCCGGCGTGAACTTAATGGCGTTGGAGATGAGATTGTTAAGGACCTGTCGAATACGGAGCGAGTCGCCGATTATCGTTCGAGGGATTCGCGGATCCACGAACGAGACGAGTTCAACGCCCTTTTCGAGCGCGTGGGCCGCGAAGAGCTCCACCGGGCCCTCCAGCGCCGGCCACGAAAGAAAGGCCGCGTGCTCCACATCCATCCGACCGCGCTCTATTTTTGAATAGTCCAGGATATCGCTGATGATTTCGAGGAGGCTGCGGCCGCTCTCCCTTATAATGCCGGCATACTCCCGCTGGGTGGCGTCAAGCCGGGTTTCGAGCAGAAGATCCAGAAAGCCCAGCAGGCTGTTTATTGGCGTGCGGATCTCGTGGCTCATATTGGCCAGAAACTCGCCCTTGGCCCGGTTTGCAGCGTCCGCCTCCTCCTTCGCCCGGCGCAAGTCCTCCTCCGCCAAACGCCTCTGGGTGATGTCGTTGAAGGTGACGACCGCTCCGACGATGAGGCCCTTTTCGAATATGGGAGTCGCTATATATTCCACCGGAAAGAGCGTGCCATCCTTGCGTTTGAAGAGGACACCATCGCCGGTATGCACCCTGCCATCGCGAATTGCCTCGAAATAGAGACACTCCTCCTCCGGGCAAAGCTCGCCATTTGGGTCGCTCTGCCGCACGACCTCGCGGTGGTTTCCGCCTATCATGTCCTCCACGCGCATCCCCATCATGCGCGCGGCGGCGGGGTTTACGAAGGTGATTAGTCCCTCCATGTTTATCCCATATACCCCCTCGCCGGCCGCTTCAAGAATAAGCTCGTTCTGCCTGCTGATCCTGGTCAGCATCTCCTCGTAGTGTTTGCGCTCGGTCACGTCGCGCCAGTTGAGCACAAGCCCCTGTATGGACTCCTCGTCGAGCAGGTTGTTTCCAACGGCCTCGAAGAACAGCCATTCCCCGTTCCTGTGTCTGAATCTGAACTGTGTGAAGAACTGCGTTCCGGCGGTTCTTAGCGTCCGCTCCAGGGCGTTTGAAAAAGCGCGCAGGTCCTCTGGAAATATCCATTCCGCGACGTCCCGGTCCACAAGCTCCCTGGGACGATAGCCCAGCATCTTACCCACGCTGTCGCTGACATAGCGTATCATGCCCTCCCTATTAAGAATGATGATGATGTCGGATGAATTTTTGACCAGCGACTGGTAACGACGCGCGCTGCGAGCGACCTCGTCGATGGCGATCTTGCGCCTCGTAATGTCCTCGATGGCCACGAATACGCTTTCGACCTTTCCGTCAACCCTCACCGGACGGAACTGATATTCGAGCCAGTACTCCTCGCCGCTAGCGCCCTTCACTATCGTAAAGAGCCGGTCCCTCTCGTCGATACCCTTTAGGGCCCTTAGGAAGCCTTCCGAAAAAGTCTCGGCATCCTCGGCCGGCAGAAAGCCGGAGGCCTCATCGCCCGGATCTACGTCTCTGCCATAAACGCTGTGAACAAGGTCACGCGCTAGCGCGTTCATGGCGATGACTTTTCCCTGTCTGTCGACATGCGCCATCGCCTGAAAACTGATGTCGAACGCGGCCTCGAGCCTGGCCCTCAGTTGCCTTTCCGTAGTTTTCATGCTAAAATTCCTTCACTCCGGAGACGGCTAATCCAGATCATCCGTATTTTATCTTGCCGTGCGGCTCCACTAAGTCAATTGTATTTCGCCCGATCTCTCCAGTCCTTAAAACGTGCCGTCCGGCGCCGATAAAGAGAGAGCGAAACGAACATAGCGCTCCCCCGGGCTCATGGCTACATTTGACGCCAAGACTCGTTTTTAACAGGCCCCGATAACGTAAAAGAATTGCGCTCCATATAACAACAATGTTAGTATTACAGGAGAGGCCAGGCATTATTGAATAATGCGGCCCGTGACGCCCTGATGACAGATCACGCCAAACAAGGGATCCTGATCGCATCGGCGGAGAACAGCGCCATTTTGCGCATAGCGGGCGCCCTCGAATCCGCCGGATTTTCCGTTTTTTCGGTCTCGGGTGCTCGCGAAGCCCGGAAGACAATAACACCGGGCATATCTGTCCGGCTCATTCTCGCCGATTCATCATTATTGATGAACCCCGAATTCCGTATGGCACTTGCCGCATCACCCGAGCTTTCTGAAATTCCAGTACTTGTAGCCTTTTCAGGAGATGAGCCGCTTTCAGTCCCGCCCGGAATGGAAACCGCGATCTATGGATATTTAGACCGAAATTCCTGCACGGACGTCCTCCTCCGCTCCGTGGAGACCGCCCTTAGGCTTCATGCCTCGATCGCTTCCGCCAGGGGGCGCAATCAAAGCCGTTCGGTTAACAACCATGTTCCCGCCCCCGGGGAACCCATCGAAAATTTATCAATCAGCGGTGCAAACTTCGACCACTGCCGCACGCTTTTGGATTCGACCGATGACATCGTTTTCGTTAAAGACGAAAACTCCAGATACTTGATGATTAACAGGTCCTGCCGCGATTTTTTCGGAAAATCCGAGCGCGAGATTATAGGCAGGACGGATCATGACCTCTCGGACCCGGAGGCGGCCGGCTATTGCCTTCTCACCGACCGAAAGGCCCTGCGACAGAACCGCCTGGTTGTAAGCTCCGAGGTAATTGAAGGGAGAATATACGAATCCAGAAAATTCCCTGTTCTCCTCGACGGAGGCAAAACCGGCGTCGGGGCCTTTATTCGCGATATAACCGAGACCAGGCGCGCGGAGGAGCGCCTTCTTGTTTCGGAAAAAAAGCTCTACCTTCGCAACAGGATTGCTCAGTTGTTTCTAACCGTACCCGGTGACGAGATATACGACGGCATTCTGGAGGTTGTCCGGGAGATGCTCGACAGTCGGCTCGGAGTATTCCGCCACGTGGATTCGGAACAGAGCCTCGTCAGCGCCGCCGCGGCCGGAATTGAAGATGGCCCCTCCGGCGTCGGCAACGCCGATAGCGATTCCCCTCTTTCCCTTCTAAGCGGAGCGTGCGGCCTTTGTCTTGCCGAAGGGCGTTCTTTTTACCGTAACTGCGACCCCTCCCAGCCCGACGGACACCCGGGCATCTCCTGTACGATCAGCTCCCCGATCATGTACGGCGACAGGCCGATCGGAGTCGTCACGCTGGCCAACAGGCCCGGAGGATATGACGACCGCGATCTCGAAGATCTGGAGGAGATGTCGCTCTATATCGCGCCGCTTCTCTTCGCCCGGATGGAGTATGCGAGAAAAGAGAACGAACGGCGCGCCGCCGAAAGCAGGCTTGTCGGATATTCCTCGGATATGGCCTTTCTTTCTCGCACCGCAATGGGCTTTATAGACCTTCCCGCCGGACTCGATATATTCGAGTATATCGCCCAATCCCTGGAGGAACTGCTGCCCGGACTTAAGATACTGGTCAACGAATTCGATCCTGTTGACGGTACGACCGTCATTCGCGCAGTCGCCGGGATAAAGGGATTGGGCGATACCGTGATGAAGCTTCTCGGCAGGAGCCCGGTGGGCCTCAGGACGCCCATGCCCGTAGAGCACCGAAAGGAGCTCCTCAGCCAGAAATTACGGATCGCCCCCGGAAGCTTTTACGAGCTTTCAGGCCGAAAACTGCCCGAACTTGTTTGCCGGGCGATAGACCGCTTGCTCGATATAGGGACCATCTACGGCATGGGCTTCTCACGGCAGGACGTGCTGTACGGGAACGTCCTCCTTGTGGCCCCAAAGGGCACTGACCTTAAAGATGCCTCCATTATAGAGGCCTTTATCAACCAGGCATCGGTGGCTCTTCAGCGCCATCGCGCCGAGGCGGAGCTTGCGAGTTCGCTAAAGGAGAAGGAATTCCTGTTCCGCGAACTGCAGCATCGCGTGAAGAACAGCCTCGCCATGATAAGCTCCCTTGTAAACCTGGAGCTTGCAAGAACGCCAAGCGAGGGCTTGAGGGCGCCGCTTAGCGGAATACGGGATCGAATAGCGACCATCTCCAGACTCTATTCACTCCTGCATCATTCGCGGGGCGCTGACCAGATCCGTCTCGATTCCTATATCGAGCAGATAGTCCGTTCGCTCCTAAGGGCCCACATCGAGGAGGGCAGAAGAATGGAGCTCCATTTTTCGATGGTCGAGGCCGGCATAGATTTCAAGAGGGCCGCTTCGCTTGGAATTATCGTTAACGAGCTCGTCACCAACTCCATCAAATACGCATTGGGGGGGCCAAGCGACGGGAGATTGATTGTTTCGCTCGAGCGTACCGAAAGCTCTCTATCGCTCAGGGTGGTCGACGACGGCCCGGGCCCACCGGAGGGTTTCGACATCAGCTCCTCCCCGGGGCTGGGCCTCGATCTTGTCCGCATGCTTGCAAAGCAGCTTCGGGGGGAAGTGGAATTTGTGCGGAACGGGGATACTTCCTTCAGCGTACGAATTCCCTTCCCCTGAGAAGCGCCCGGAGAGGGGCCCGAATAAGGGCCGCTCAGCGCTCCTTTGCGTATACCACCCTGCCGGAACAGATGGTATACTCCACGGAACCGAAGAGCTCTGCGCCCAGAAACGGAGTGTTCTTGCAGCGGGAGATCAGAAAGGAATCGTCGATAAGGACCTTTTTTTCCGGATCGACGATGGTGATGTCGGCCGCGGCTCCGATTTTAAGCTCTCCCCTGGGGATTCCCAGAATCCTCGACGGATTGACCGTCATCGGCCTGAATGCGTCCGCGAGGGAGAACCCGCTCCCCTTAACGAGCACCGTAATGATTAGGGGCACCGCCGTCTCGAGTCCTATGATTCCGAACGGCGCGTACTCCAGCTCCTGCATCTTCTCGTTCATGAGATGCGGCGCGTGGTCCGTGGCTATCACGTCGATGGCGCCGCTGCGCAGCCCCTCGATCATGGCGACCCGGTCCTCCTCCGTACGCAGCGGCGGGTTCATCTTCGCCATGGAAAGCTGCTCTTCGACCGCGGAGTCGGTCAGGGAGAAATAATGCGGGGCCGTTTCGCACGTCACCCGAGCGCCGCGGGACTTGGCCCAGCGGATGATTTCGATGGAGCCGGCGGATGAAACGTGCGCTATATGGAGCCGGCCCTTCGTGAGGCGCGCCAGCAGGACGTCGCGAGCGATCATCACCTCCTCCGCCTCGCGCGGAATCCCCTTTAGCCCCAGCAGGGTCGATGTAACCCCCTCGTTGATGATGCCGTCGTCGGAGAGGAGGGTGTCCTCCGCGTGGGAGATGATGGGCACGTCGAACATGCGCGCGTATTCGAGCGCCCGCCGCATCAGTATCGAGCTTAGCACCGGCCTTCCGTCGTCGGAAAAGCCGACGGCGCCGCCCTTCACCAGCTCACCCATCTCGGTGATCTCCTCGCCCAGCGCCCCCTTTGTGATGTTCGCTATGGGGAATACGTTGATCGGCCCCTTTTCCGCCTCCAGCCTGATGAAGCGCACCAGGGCCTGGTTGTCTATGACGGGCGTCGTATTCGGCATGGTGCATACCGAGGTAAACCCCCCCTTCGCCGCCACTATGGAGCCGCCGATGATGGTCTCCTTGTCCTCGCTTCCAGGCTCCCGGAAATGCACATGCATGTCAACCAGGCCGGGGAGCACGACGCATCCCTCGGCGTCGATGAGCTCGCATCCTGGTTCGACCTGTATTCCCGGGGCGATCCTCGACACAATTTCGCCCGTGATGTGTACATCCATCACCTCGTCGAGCCCGGAGGCGGGATCGATCACCCTGCCGCTTTTGATTATTATCGCCATCGCTACACCTTATCGATCTCCTCGAGCGGGGTCCCCCCGGCGAGCAGATAGAATATCGACATGCGGACCGCGACTCCGTTGGTGACCTGTTCGTTGATGATGGAGTTTGGACTGTCGGCAACCCGGTGGTCTATCTCTATTCCGCGGTTTATCGGGCCGGGATGCATAACGATGATGTCCGACTTACAGCGGCCAAGCCGGTCCTCGGTGAGGGCATACTGACGATGGTATTCCCTGAGCGACGGGAAGAGAGAACCCTTCTGGCGCTCCCGCTGTATGCGCAGCATGTTGACCACGTCCAGCTCCGGCAGTATCTCGTCCAGATCGTAGGAGATATCCACGTCGTAGATCCTGAACTCGTCCGGGACCAGGGTCGGCGGCCCGCAGAGCACCACGCGCGCCCCGAGCCTCTTGAAAGCCTCTATATCCGACCGGGCCACCCGCGAATGCTTTATGTCTCCGACTATGCCTATGCGCAGTCCTTCCAGGCTCCCCTTTTTTTCGAGGATTGAATAGGTGTCCAGGAGCGCCTGGGTGGGATGGGCGTGAAAACCGTCTCCCGCGTTGATGACCGACGCCTCGATGTTCTTCGATAAAAAATGCGGCGCCAGCGACGCCGCATGTCTCATTACTATGTAATCGGCCTTCATGGCCTCCATGGTGTGCACTGTGTCGATGAGCGACTCCCCCTTTACCACGCTCGAGGTCGCCACCGCCACGTTTATCAAGTCGGCCGAGAGGCGCTTGGCCGCAAGCTCGAAGCTTATCCGCGTCCTAGTCGACGGTTCGTAGAACAGGGTGCATACGGTCTTGCCCCGGAGGATCGGCACGGTCTTGACCGAACGCGTGAAAAGGTCCTTGAAATAACGCGCGGACTGGCAGATAAGGGATATTTCCTCGGTGGAGAGGGATTGCATATCGAGGAGGTCTTTTCGCTTGAGCCCGTTCATCTTAAAACCATAGCTTATCGGAGCATTGAAGATGCTGTCAACGTAAATAATTAAAAAATAACGGACAGGCCATGAAATCATACATAGCCTTTTTCGACCTGGACAATACCATTCTGTCCGGGAGCAGCGGGAGCTACCTTGCCGTATACTCCTACAAAATGGGCCTTCTCGGCCGCGGCGAACTGGCTTATGGAATATACTCCTCGCTTCTATACCGCGCCGGTTTTATGGACAGCGGCGGCATCGTGGACCGCTGGGTCGCAAAATATCGCGGCTGGCCGGAGGAAAAAATCAGGGGCTTGAGTTCCAGTTTTTTTAAGGACGTGCTTGCCGGCATGGTGCGCCGCAGCGCCAGGGAGGCCGTGGAGTTTCATCGCTCCAACGGAGGGAAAACCGTCATCCTCTCCGCCTCGACCACTTATATCTGCGAGCAGGTTCAAAGACACCTGGGAATGGACGATTGTATCTGCACCTCACTGGAGGTGCAAAACGGAGTATTGACCGGCAGGCTGGCCGGAAAATACTGTTATGGAACCGAAAAGCTCAACCGGGTTATACTCTACTGCGCAGCGAAGCGTCGGTCACTGGAGGATGCCTTTTATTACGCCGATTCGCCTGCGGACCTTCCCGTACTCGACAAGGTGGGTTTCCCGATGTGCGTTACCCCACGTCGCCGCCTGAGGCGTGTCGCGCGCCTTCGAGCCTGGCCCGTTTTAAACTGGAAATAGTCGGAAATTGACCACTATTTCGCGAATTGCAGGGAAAAATGATCATTGAATCGGAATTCCGGGCCGAGAATATGGATACAGTGAGACATAACCCGGCAATCCGGAAAATCCATGCGTGTACAGGTGGGCGCCATGAAAAAGACCATCATGATAATCGGCGGCGGACTTCTTCAGACCCCCGCGGTACAGGCCGCGAAGAAAATGGGACACCAGGTCATCGTGACCGATTACAACCCCAACGCCCTCGGCATGAAATACGCCGATATCCCGATCGTAATGTCCACCCGCGATATAGAGGGCTCTGTTCGGATCGCCAAAACCCAGAATGAAATAACCCCCATTCACGCGGTGCTGACCGTGGGCACCGACGCCTCCATGACCGTGGCGGCCGTTGCGAACGCGCTTGGATTGCCCGGAATCAAATTCGACGACGCCGAGGCCTCCACCAATAAACTAAAGATGCGCATGCGCTTCACGGCGCATAATGTCCCCTGCCCGAATTTTCTGCCCGTATGGTCTCTCTCGGACGCCAAGAAGGCCTGCAGGCTTCTGAATTTTCCACTCGTGCTAAAACCGACCGACAACATGGGGGCGCGCGGCGTGATGCGAATCGACAACAAGACCCAGATTGCCGACGCCTTCAAGTTCGCAAAAGCCGCCTCCCCAAGCGGAGAGCTGATAATCGAAGAATACATGGAAGGGCCCGAGCTTTCGATCGACGCAGTCGTCTACAACGGCGAAATAAGCTTCACCGGAATCGCTGATAGAATCATCGAACGCGCCCCGTATTTTATAGAGACGGGGCACACCATGCCCTCCCAGCTTTCTCATGAGGCCCAGCAGGCCGCCTGTGAGGTTATGAAAAAGGGTATCCGTGCGCTCGGTATAGAGAACGGCTGCGCCAAGGGCGATATCAAGCTTACCCCCCACGGCCCCATGATCGGGGAACTCGCGGCGCGGCTTTCCGGCGGCTTCATGTCCGCCTACACCTATCCCCTCTCCACAGGCGTCGATCTCATACGCGCCGCGATCGAGATCGCCCTCGGACAGGAGCCCGGAAACCTCGAACCCCTGCATAACAGGGTGGCGATAGAGCGGGCCATCATCACCCGGCCCGGCATAGTCCGCCGCGTTTCGGGGATCGAGGAAGCGCTTAAAATTCCCGGCATAGCCGAGATATTCATCAACGTAAAACCGGGCGACCGTGTGGTCGAGCCCCGCTCCAATGTGGAAAAGGCCGGACACATCATAGCCGTCGCCGATTCGCTCGCTGGGGCCGAGGAGGCAGTGCGCCGCTGCCGCGATGTGCTAAGCATCGAGGTTTTCGAAGAGGCCGAGCTCTCCATGGAGGTCATACGTGTCGCCGCGCGCGAACGTTTTAAAAAGGCATGCTATGCCTGCAAAACATGCGACGGCAAGGACTGCGCTACCGGCGTGCCCGGGATGGGGGGAGCGGGTACCGGCGCCTCTTTCAGGCGCAACAGCGAGGCATTTCATGGGTACAAGATCAATACCCGGGTCATCCACGCGGTCACGCATCCCGACACCTCGACCACGTTCTTCGGAACGCCTCTTGCCCTGCCCGTAATGGCCGCCCCGATAACCGGAAGCGTCACCAACATGGGCGGCGCCATGGACGAACTTGAATACAATCGGGCGGTCGTGCAGGGCTGCCTGGAGGCCGGAACTATCGCCTTCGTGGGCGACGGGGCCACGCCCGACAAATACAAGATAGGCATACAGGCCCTCCATGAGGCCTCGGGCGCAGGAGTTCCGATTTTCAAGCCCAGGGCCGATAACAGGGAGGTAATGATGCGTCTTGAAGCCGCCGAGAGTATCAACGCCACAGCCGTTG
Source organism: Spirochaetes bacterium ADurb.BinA120 (assembly GCA_002069125.1). Taxonomy (GTDB): domain Bacteria; phylum Spirochaetota; class UBA4802; order UBA4802; family UBA5368; genus MVZN01. The sequence continues at coordinate 66,871 of MVZN01000006.1, read as the reverse complement.
GGATGGATATCGACGCCGTCGTCTTCAAGACAATGGCCATGAAAAACCAGGCCGTCGGCCCAAAGAGCCCGTCGGATCTTCGTGAGCTCATCGGATCGACCCGGGCTCCCTTTATTCTAAAGGGCATCATGACAGCGCGGGACGCGCTGCTGGCCGTGGAGTCCGGAGCGCACGGCATCGTGATATCCAACCACGGCGGCCGCGTGCTGGACGAGATGGCCGGGACCATGGACGTCCTCGAGGAGATCGTGCGCGAGGTGCGCGGGCGGACCCGCATCATGATTGACGGCGGTTTTCGCACCGGCGTCGATGTCCTGAAGGCCCTTGCCCTCGGCGCGGATTATGTGCTCATTGGCCGCCCCATTGCCATTGCGGCCGTCGGAATGGGCCCGCGCGGAGTGAGTTTTTACCTGAACTCGCTAAGGCGCGAGCTGGAGCAGGCCATGATACTCACGGGCTGCGAGCGCCTCGCCGACATCACGAGCGACATAGTCCGTCGCCTGGGGGAGCGTCCGCCGGTATCCGTTTAGCGCCCCACTGCCTTCGTTCCAAAAAAGAATTGCGCCGGCGCCTCCACCGGCCTAATATTCCCGCATGCTTAACCGGGCCATCACCCTCTTTGTCATATTCTGCATTTTTCCCGCGGCGATACTAAGCCCCGCGGAAAAGATCCAACACTCACGCCTGTTTGGAACATGGCGGCTTCTATACAGGGGGGGGTACGGCTATAGCTTTACATTCCAAAAAAACTACCAGTCAATCTGCGTCATCCATTTGAATACGAGCGCCGTAGTATTCAAGGGCATATACACCTTCGAGGGCGACGACGCGCTACGGATAAACATCTACGAGATGAAGAACGACGCCTCCGCGTCCTACCCGCCGGCAGGCGCCGGTTTCACAAAAACCTCATCGACATATTTCGTCTTTAGGGCCTCCTTTACCGGCCCTGCCGCGTCCCCGGTATTGGTTCTCATTCCAACGCGCTGCGTCATCGACGGGCGCTCTTCGGACGGATATTTCGAACCCGAAATACGCCTCTCCCGGTCTCCGTGAACGCGGGCATGGGCCAAAGCTTCAAATCTCTTTAATACTATAAATAAAATAATACCAAAAATGTTATTGTTTAAGTAGCATCTATCTGCTATCATTCAGTGAAAGGGCAGCCCATGAAGATCTTTATAAAGGGAATTTCTAAAAATTTAGTTTAAGATTCCCATAAATTGCAAGAACCGGCAAATTCAGCACTAAGGTTTTTCCGCCTGCCGAAGGCGGGCGGGAAAAACGAATTATAAGAGCTTGCATTAAATCAACATGAAAATCGAAGAAATCGAAATCCATAACGATCGGGGCGACCGTCTTGGAGGACGCCTGTACTCACCCGGGGCAACACCCAGGGGAGGAGTCATCTTCTGCCACGGACTCTTTTCCTCCAAGGATGCGTATAAAATAGTGAACCTTGCGGCGGATATCGTCCGGTCCGAATTCACGCTCCTCACATTCGACTTCTCGTTCATATCGGGAATGCCCGAAAGCTTCCGCGAATTCTCCATAATGAGGGAGGTCCAGGACCTCCAATCCGCCGTATCCTACCTGCTGGAGCGCGGACTGACCCACTTGCACCTGATCGGCTCGAGCATGGGAGGCGTGATCTCCCTCCTCTACGCCGCATCCCGGCCGGAGCCCCTGCGATCTCTCACGCTCATCGCCACACCGGCCGACCTTGCGGGCCTGATAGGCCGCCTGTCGGGCGGGATCGATGTCTCCGGACTCTCCGAAGGGGGGACGACCGTCATCGACGGGGTCCCGATAGGAAATGGTTTTTTCAGGGAGGCTCTGGGCCTCGATATGGATGCCGCCGTCCGCTCTGTGGCCGTACCGACACTGGTCATCCACGGCGCGCGGGACGGCGTGGTGGACGTCAACAATACCGAATTTTTACGGAACGCCCTTACGGTCGAGCGGAGTATCGTCCTCATCCCCGACGGGGACCACAACCTGACCCGCGACGGGGACCTGCGGCTTTTCAAGGCCGAAATCCCCGCCTGGATCGCTTCACATAACCATGGATGTATCGGGGCGGAGCGACGTTGAGCACCCTTTTATCCATACGGACCCGGCGGCGGCTGAACGGGACGATAGTTACGGTTTCCGCGACGATATCTGTCCAGGTGACGGACCAGTCGCCGGATGTGGTCGGGAACCCTGTATCTCAGCTCTTCGAACCGCTTTCCTTCGAGGAGAGGTTATCCTGCCTCGAGGACCTGGAAGACGCCCTCGTCGGCACCATCGAACAATACATATAGGCCGGCGGCCTCCGTCCTCAAACACCGCCTCGCGCCGTGCGCGAAGACCCTTCCGGGTCGGTTATTCGCCGCTTCGCTTAAGCTTCTTCCCGGTTTCCGTTCACTTCCATCTCATCTATTTTGGCCACATCCTCAAAGCGTATATCCAGACCGAGCACGCCCACCAGATTGTCGTTATCGTCGCTTATCGGCCCCGAAACCGTTATCATAAGGCTTCCGGTAATCTTCGAGGTGAAGATGTCGGACACGTAAATCTTGCCGGTCTTGACTACGTTTATAAACCAGTCGCGGTCCGCGTAATTCCTGTCGATGAGGTGCCGGTCGTATTTGGACCTGTCCGAAAGGTGCGTTACGTGTTTGGTCACCTTATCCCCATTGATATCGACTACATAAGCGAAGGACACGAAGGGGAATTCATCGACCAGCTCCTGAAGAAGGACCTCCTGTTCCGCCGGTAGCATGGATTTAATTTTCGGGTTTTCCAGGAAGCGATCGAGCAGCGAAAAGGCGTATTTTTTCTCACGGAATTTGATCCGGTCGAATTCGGAGACGAAAAATTCAGGCAGGTGCTTTCGGGCCAGCTTGGCCAGCTCCTCGTTCGATATCGAGGTTTCCCGCCCGGTCTCGTAAAGCCTCAGGATCTCCCTGTGCATTCCCGCAACGCCGGGGTGTTTTTTATCGATGGCGTTCTCGCCGTCCAGCCTGAGGTGGCTGTTAAGCCAGCGTGAGATCCCGGCCGTACCGCTCTTGTCGGTGATGGCCACGGCAATGGGCCGCTTTAAAAGCTTTTCGGTGTTAAAGATATTGTAAATCTCCTCGTTCTTGATGAGCCCGTCCACGTGAATGCCGGCCCGCGTTACGTTGAAGTCCGCCCCGACAAAGGGATAGTTCTCCGGAATCCTGAAACCGATCGATTCGAAGTAATGGGCCATGTCTGTGATCGCGGTCAGGTCGATTCCCTCGTCATCGCCCGTAAGCGACATATATTCCACGACCATGGCCTCGAGCGGCGTATTGCCCGTGCGCTCGCCGAAGCCCAGAAGCGTAGTGTTGACCGTCTCGCAGCCGAACATCCACGCGTAGGTCGCGTTTGTAAATCCGCGATGGAAGTCGTTATGGCCGTGCCACTCGAGGAGCTCCCCCGGCATTCCCGCCTCGTCGATCATGGCGCGGATCATCCTGGGCACCGAGCGCGGAAGCTCGGCCATCGGATAGGTCACGCCGTAGCCCATGGTGTCGCACAGCCGTATCTTGACCGGGATCTTGCTCTTTTCCATTATCCGCACAAGCTGCTGGGCGAACGGAATGACGAAGCCATAGAAATCCGCCCTGGTGATGTCCTCGAAGTGCAGGCGCGGGATTATATCGTTTTCGAGGGCGGCGTAAACTATCTCCAGGTATTCCTCCATGGCCTCACGGCGGGTCTTGTTCAGCTTGAGGAAGATGTGATAATCCGACACGGAGGTGAGGATGCCCGTCTCCTCTATACCCATCTCCTTGACAAGCTCGAAATCCTTTTTGTTCGCCCTGATCCACGAGGTGATGCGCGGGAAGGAATAGCCCTTCGAGCGGCAGCGCTCAACGGCCTCGCGGTCCTTTTTGGTGTATAGAAAAAACTCCGAGTGGGTTACAAGCCCCTTCGACCCGGACAGACGATGCAGGAAGTCGAAGATGGTCCCTATCTGCTCCACCGTATACGGCGGGCGGGCCTGCTGGCCATCGCGGAAGGTGGTGTCGGAAAGACGGAATTTCGCGGCCGGCACAAGCGGGATCATCTCGCTTCCGAACGGGATGCGGCATACCTTGTCGTACGGAAAAATATCCCGGTAAAGGTTCGGCGCCGGGGCATCGTCCAGCTCGTGGTTTTTTCTCGCCTTGGCGAATTTTACTATCTCTCGTTTCTCAATTGCCATATTTGCCTCAATTCATGATATGCCGCCCTCGATGGGCGGGATCGAACCGCTGTCGGTTCGTTTTTCTTAAAGAAATATATGTCAATAAAAAAAACCAACGAATTTTCCCGCCCGAGCTCATTATTTTCGCTTGATTTCCATGTCCAGGCCCCCACCCATAAGCGCACGAAACGGCGGTGGATAGCGTGCTGGATCTATACATATTCATATTCGGCGGCCTTCTCGTTTTAATGGGATGCATTGAGGCCATCGTGCCGGCGAAGTCGCTGGCCCTCTGGCGCCGCTGGATAAGCCATCGGCTTTTTTTCCTCCATGGCGCCATGCTCATTGTCGCCGGTCTGCCGCTTACCTGCGCCGGCGGCTCGAGCGTGGGATGTATCGTCTTCTGGCTCGGCGTTGTCATGGTCTTTACCGGACCGTTCATCCTTTTATACGCCGATCGGGTGCGTTCACTCTTTCTTTCGACCGTTGATGAACTACGTCCCGCCTCGGCGCGGCGGCTCATCCTTATCGACGCTGCCCTTCGCGCGACCCTCGGCCTGTTCATGGTGTTCTCGTATGCTCACGATGCCGGTTTCTGATTCCGCCCCGCATAAGAGTGCTCTCCCCGAATACGACTTCCCCCTCGACCTCGATGCAGAGCCGGCGATTGGTCTTGTTCAGTATATTGTCGCGCAGCCATCGGGATGCCAAAAACGCCATTTCAAAGGCCGGCTGGCGCACCGTGGTGAGGAAGGGGGCTGCCGCCCTTCGCAGAGGCGAATCGTCGAAACCGGTAACGGACATGTCGTCGGGAACCGCGCAGCCAAGATCTCGCAGATTCCCGATCAGCCTGATCGCCATGAAGTCGTTGAAACATAACACCGCGTCGCACCGGCCATCCGTAAATACGCCGGCGACCCTTTCATCTACCCCGAATATAGTATCCACCCGGGCGTAAACCGAATGCTCCACCCCCGACTCGGTGACGGCCGTTTTGAATCCCCGAAGCCTGTCGATATCGTTCGGGTTCCCCCGGTTGCCAAGGTATCCCAGGCGCCTGTGCCCGGACTCTATCATCATTCGCGTGAGTCCGAGCATGCTTTTATAATAATTGCATGAAACATAATTTTCGCCGGGAATAACGCGGCTGATGAACACGTACGGTATTTTCGTATCCATGAGCCTTTTCCGCTCTTTTTCGCCCACGCTCCTATAGGCGAAGAGCACGCCGTCCACCCCTGGGGCCCCATCCCCAATCGAATCAGCAAAATCGCCGACCGGGACGACCTCCACCCTTTTCTTTTCGTCACGAAAGGCCTCGCCGATCGCACCGACCAGCTCCGAAATGTTCAAAAATGGGTTCGCCGAAAGCTCCTCCCGTTCGGGGACCACCAACAGGAGGTCAAGCATTGCACGAGAGAGGTGGCGCTTTCGGGCGCGCGGCCGGAAGCCCTGCTCCCCGGCCACCGAGAGAACCCGTCTGCGCGTTTCGGCCGATACCCCCGGCCTGTTATTCAGAGCGCGTGACACGGAGCTTATTGAAACCCCGCAGCGGCGCGCTATGTCTTCAAGGCGCCTGGCCCGTTCGCCCTTCATCCCCATCTCGGCAACCTCCGACCTCTATCCTGATGCGCGTTTTATACGGATTCATTTAGACGATCTTCCCACGGCCTCCCAGAGGCCCGCCAGATACATGGCGCCGAGGGCCCTGTCGTAGAGGCCATAACCGGGGCGCCCCCTTTCATCCCATATCATCCTGCCATGATCGGGGCGAATGGCCCCATCGAAGCCCGCGTCCGCAAGCTCGCGGATGATCCTGTATATGTCCACGTCCCCCGATTCCGAGCAATGGGCCGTTTCGTGGAAGGCGCGTTCCCCGGTGCGCCGGATATTACGCGCATGTACGAAGGGAACCCGCCCCTTGCGGACAAAGCGCCCCAGGCTTTTTATTAGATCGATCCCGGCGTTTGGACCGAGCGAGCCAGTACAGAAGCTTATGCCGTTCGAAGGGCTGTCGACGATTTCGGTCAGACGCGCAAGCGCGGCGTCGTCGGTGATGATCCGCGGAAGCCCGAAAACAGGCCATGGCGGATCGTCCGGATGGATTCCCATTCGCACGCCGCTCTCTTCGGCAACCGGCACCACCGCCCTTAAAAAATAATTCAGATTTCTCCACAGGTCCTCCGTGCCGACCCCGGCATAGGCGTCGAGAAGGGAACGAAGCTCTTCCGCCGAGTATGCAGTAGCCCAGCCCGGAAGATCGGGAATTCCGTCCTTAATGTCGATCGCCTCTATGGCCTCATGATCGTATGAGAGCGCAGTAGAGCCGTCCGGAAGCTCCATCGAAAGGTCCGTGCGCATCCAGTCGAAGACCGGCATGAAGTTATAACATAGGATGGGAATGCCGAGAGCGCCCATATTGCGAATGCTTTGACGATACGCGTCTATATAACGGTCCCTGGTCGGCCTGCCGAGCTTGATATCCTCATGCACCGGTATGCTCTCTATCACCGAAAGCGCCAGTCCCTCATCGAGTATCCTTCGTTGAAGCGTAGCCATCCTTTCGAGGGGCCATATCTCCCCCACGGGAACGTCGTACAGGGCGGACACGATCCCTTTTACCACGGGGATCTGGCGGATATGGCGGAGCGGGATCGGATCGCCCTCTCCGTACCACCTGAAGGTCATTATCATGCCATAGCCTCCTACACGCCGGAATAGGCCGAAAAGCCGCCGTCCACCGGGACCACCGCCCCGGAGACAAATCCGGATGATCGTTCGTCCGCCAGCCAGAGGAGGGTTCCCACCAGCTCTTCGGGTACGCCGAAACGGCCCAAGGGCGTATGGGCAATGATCCTGCCGGCCCGCGGAGTATGCGTGCCGTCTGGCCCGACAAGCAGGCTTCGGTTTTGGTCTGTCAGAAAGAAGCCAGGGGCTATCGCGTTGACCCTAATGGCATGCCTCGACAGGTACACCGCAAGCCATTGGGTAAAATTGTTCACCGCGGCCTTGGCAGCGCTGTAGGCCGGAATTCTCGTAAGCGGGCGAAAGGCGTTCATCGATGACATGTTTAGCACCGTCCCGCCCCGCCCCAGCATGTCGCGGGCGAACTCCTGTGTTGTCAACAGCGTACCCGTAAAATTGAGCCCGAAGACGAACTCCACACCCTCCCTGTCGAGATCGAAGAAGGAGCGCCCTCCTTCCGCCCCGGAGAGGACATATCCGGCTTCCAGCCAGTCATGCTCCGTCGTTCCCCTGGGATGATTCCCCCCGGCCCCGTTGACGAGAATATCGCATCTCCCGAACTCCGCCCTCACCCTATCCGCGGCCTTGCGAAGGCTCCCCGCGTCGAGCACGTCGGCCTCCACGCCTATAGCCGTGCCGCCCCCGGAGCCTATCTCCCGGGCCTTTCGGGCCGCGGCCTCCCCCTTAAGGTCCAATACCGCCACCCGTGCCCCGCACTCGGCGAGCGCCGAGGCGAACAAGCCGCAGAGTACGCCCGCCCCGCCGGTCACTACCGCGACCTTACCGTCGAGGCCCACACGAAAAGGAATCTCCATATCGGTCACTCCCCATCAATCGAATAAGCTGTCGTCAATCATCCCCCATGAACGGTTGGCCGGGGCGGCAAAGAAGCGGCCATCGCCCAGGGCAAGGTACGGATACGCGAATGCCGCCGCGTCCGCCCGTATATCCTCCGGCGGAGCGTCCCCCCTGTACGGCGCTATCATCAAGCGGAAGCGCTGAGTCCTCCCATTGAATGAAGGCGCATAGGGCCCGATATGGTCGGAGGCCGAAAAGCGGACCGCCGCCATCCAGCCAAGCCCGCTATAGGTGCCCGGATAGCGGTACTGCCTACCGGTATAGCTTCCGAATGGATTCATTATGACGCGCAGCCCTTCGCGGTCTTTGCGAGTTCTTAGCGGGCAGAAGGCCGGCGAGCAAAGCATATCGGCCGTCTGCGCCACCAGCAGCCCCCGCTCCCCGTTCGAGACGGCCACCCAGCCGTTCGTGATGTGGTTGTTGCAGGAATCGAGCTGTCTGTTTTTCGAAAAGCGCCCGTAATCGAGTGCATAGGAGCTCACATTATCCAAATAATCGTGCTTCCATACACGCAGCTCCCTTTCCGGGGAGCCCCTGAAAGAGGGCTCTATCTCGAGCGGCATTACCTCCCTCCATCTGGTATCCCATTTCCTCTGAAGCCGACGAGCGCGGCCTGGATTGTATCCGAAAAATCCCGTATAGGGATAGTGAACGGTCTGGTCTATATAAAGATAAGGCAGACCGGAGGCGAGGAGGATCTCCCTCTCCACCCAGAGCCTGTGCCTCTCTCCCCGCCCGAAACCGAGCTCGCCGAGCATCCTTATCGCGCCGATAAGGCCGCCCCCCGAAAGATTCTCTTCGACGCTCGACCACCTCTCAATTTCGCGGCGATTGTTGGAGTAGCGAACGCCCGTGCGCATGGAGCCTGCCCCAAAAAAGGTATCGCCATGGAACGAAAGCCCCTTCAGCGAGCCCCTGGAATCGAACGATATGGAGATGGATTCGTTCGAAAGCGAACCGGCCCCGGCGAGCACCGGGCTTTTAATACGGAGCGTCTTCTTCCGGCCTTCGCCGGTCTCGAGGCGGTATGCCTTTTCCCCTCCCGCCCTCATGCGAGTGACGAAAACGAGCTCCTCGCCCCACTCGCCCTTCCTTAACGCGGACGGAACGGCCCGCCCGGACTCATCGGATAAAAAGTGCATGCCGTCACTAAGTACCCCGGGCCTCAACGGAACGCGCACAAGGGCCCTCGACGAGCGCTTTTTGTAACTTATCGAACCATGGTCGACCCCCCGCTTAAAATCTAAAAGCCGTAGGCCTCGAGTCTCGGGCCTTCGCGCTTCGATCATCATGGAAAGCGAAACCTCCGCTTTTACCACCGAGAGCTTCACGATCTCCGCAGCCGCCAAGAGTCTGGCCCGGTTCATCACCGGCGCCGCCATCCCGAAATGCGTGGAGGAAAGGGAACGCAGCCTCTCCTCGAAAGAGGCGGAAAGAAGGCTCCTGGGCTTTCGAGCGGCGCGCTCTGAAGCCTTCTCCATCAGTCGGCGCGCATGCAGCTCAAGCAATCGCGAGCGCTCTATGCCGGTCCACAGGGCCTGGTTCTCCCATTTCTCCGCCCAGCTCGCCATCCCGTCAAAACTCCCGTCCGCCGTATCCTGTCCGATTTCCACGGCGCCGACCGGGGCGTGATCATCCAGATACTTGCAGGGGGTTGTGAATCGGATATAATCCAGATCGAGTACGCTCTCGATAAGCCCGCGAAGCCCTCTCCCCACCGAATAGACTCGGGAGACGAGCGGAACCTCTATACCGCTCCAGAACTCGTCGTCCGCGTCCATGTCCATAAGGATCAACAGATCGACCGGGCTTCGCATGCCAAGCTGCCTCCTTCGCAGGCGCTTCACCCAACGGCGAAGCGAGATATTGTCTATTAGATCGCCTGGATTATATGCCGGCAATAGGACCATCTCCCCCTCGCTTCCTGGAGACCTAAGCCGGAGGGGATTATGCCTTTCCGCAACCGAGAGCGGCCTTACAAAGGCGCTGAACGCGTTGAAGGGGATGGCGCTATAATATAGGCTTATGGCCTCTATCCCGTGCCGGGGATAGAGCGACAGGTGAGACGGATTGTACATCATCTCCTGCGGACGGACCATCGGTGAAAACGAACCGAATATATCCGCCACCCCGGAACCATCGTCGTTGGACAGCGCACGGGAGATCGCCGCGTCGAACTCGGACGCCGTATGTGCGTTTATCATGCCGTTATTGTAAGACATCACCTGTATCTCGTCCGATCCCTTACGAACACGCCTCGATATGGAATCGATGATATCCGGGCAGTGCTTGGGCATTATGAGCTGCAGCGAAAAATAGTTCTCGAAATCCCAGGTCCCCCTTACCGGAACCCCACTCGAATTATAATAATCGAGGACCTCTATGATGCGGCGAATCACGCGGATGTCCTTTCCGAATCCGAGTTCATCGGCCGTATCGCCGCGGTAGGAATGGTAAAAATTGACATGGAAACGAAAGGCGATATGGATCGAGGGGCTGTCGACTTTCATTCTGACACTCCGATTGGCGAACGACAAGGTAACGGACCCTTATTGCGCTCGTTCATATATCGAAAATAATATATTTGCGCGCAAATAACGCAACTCCTTATTCATAAAAAAGCCGGGATTAACCCGGCCTTTTCGCTGGTGAGGCCTTATCCGTTTATTTAACGACGATATTGACGAGCTTCCCCGGAACGACTATTACCTTAACAACCTGTTTTCCCGCGATAAAATCGCCGATTCGCTGGTCCGCGAGCGCAAGCCTTTCCATCTCATCCTTCGAGATGTCCGGCGCGACCGGGGCCTTGGAGCGGTTCTTGCCGTTTACCTGGAAGACGATCTCGATCTCATCTCTGACCGAAAGCGCCTCTATGTAGGCGGGCCAGGGTTGATTTACAAGGAGCTCCTTGTGCCCAAGCATGGCCCACATCTCCTCGGCGACATGGGGTACGAAGGGTGAGAGCATTGGAATCAGGCTGTCGAAGACCTCGGAAAGGACTTTTTTGCCGTCCGGCGTGGCCGCCTCGGAGTCGGGAAGCTGGTAGAGCGCGTTTACAAGCTCCATCAATCGGGCTATGGCGGTATTGTATTGCAGGCGTTCCTCGATATCGTGGGTAACGATCTTCATGGTGCGGTGGAGCTCTATGCGCAGCGCCCGAAGCTCGTCCGAAAGGGCCGCTTCCGCGGCGCAACGCTCGGCCGTATAGTCGGCGGCGTATTTGGAAACTACGCGCCATACCCGTCCAATAAAACGGGAACAGCCCTCAACGCCCTTGTCGGACCAGTCGAGGTCTTTCTCCGGCGGAGAGGCGAATAGCATGAAAAGCCGCGCCGTGTCCGCGCCGTATTCCTCGATTATTTTATCGGGGTCCACTATGTTCCCCTTGGACTTGCTCATCTTGGCGCCTTCCTTTATCACCATCCCCTGGGTGAGGAGCCTGGTGAAGGGCTCGCGGCAGTTTACGACCCCCAGGTCGTTTAGCACCATGTTGAAAAAGCGCGCGTACAGGAGGTGCAAACACGCATGCTCTATGCCGCCGATGTACTGGTCCACCGGCATCCAGTAGTTAACCTCCTCTTGGTCGAACATGCCGCTGGATTTCGGCGAGGTGAATTTGGCGAAGTACCACGACGAGTCCACAAAGGTGTCCATGGTGTCCGTCTCCCGCCTCGCGGCGCCCCCGCATTTGGGACAGCTCGTCTTGATAAAATCATCCATAAAGATGAGAGGGGAACGCGAATCGCCCCGGAACTCCACATCGGTGGGAAGTACAACCGGCAGCTCCTCCTCCTTTACCGGCTGGGGCCCGCATTTATCGCAATAGACCACGGGAATGGGGCAGCCCCAGTAGCGCTGGCGGGAGATCAGCCAGTCCCGAAGGCGGTAGGTTACGGCGCGTTTTCCAAAGCCCTTTTCCTCGGCGTAGTCCGAGATCTTCGACATGGCCTCGCGGTTTCCAAGGCCGTCGAAGGGACCGGAGTTCACGCATACGCCGTCCTCCACATAGGCGTCCTCCATGGTCGATACCGACAGGGATTCGCCGGGGCGGTCGATTACGAGCTTTACCGGAATCCCGTATTTCTTCGCGAAGGCGAAGTCGCGCGTGTCGTGCGCCGGAACCGCCATGATCGCCCCTGTACCGTACTCCATCAGCACGAAGTTGCCGACGTAAAGCGGGACGATGTCGCCATTAAAGGGATTGATCACCTTGAGGCCGGTGTCCACGCCTTCCTTTTCCTTTTCGTCCGAAAGCCGGTCGACCAGCGGCTGCGACTTGAAGCGCTCGATGAATTCGCGGACCCTGGGGTCCCCGACTCGGTCCAGAAGTGAATGTTCGGGCGCAATGACCATAAAGGTAACGCCGAATACCGTATCCGGCCTGGTCGTATAGATGGGGAAATCCTCCCCGCTCTCGAGCCTGAATTTAACCGTAAGGCCGGTCGAACGCCCTATCCAGTTGCGCTGCATGGTCACGACCCGCTCGGGCCAGCCGTCGCCAAGCTCATCATGCCCTTTGAGCAGGTCCTCGGCGTAATCGGTAATCTTGAAGAACCATTGCTCCAGCTCCTTCTGCAAAACGTTCGACTCGCAGCGCCAGCACAGCCCGTCCACCACCTGTTCGTTGGCGAGCACCGTATTGCACGAAGGGCACCAGTTCACCGAGGCCTTCTTTTTATACGCCAGCCCCCTCTCGTACATCTTCAGAAAAACCCACTGGTTCCAGCGGTAATAATTGGGGTCGCAGGTGGCAAACTCCCTCGTCCAGTCGTATGACACCCCCAGCTTGCCGAACTGCTCCTTCATGTGGCCGATATTGTCGAGCGTCCAGCGGAACGGCGGGATGCCCTCCTTTATCGCCGCGTTCTCGGCCGGAAGCCCGAACGCGTCCCAGCCGATGGGGTGCAGTACGTTGTATCCGCGCATGCGCTTGAAGCGCGCCATGAGATCGCCTATGGAATAATTTCGTACATGGCCCATGTGAAGCCGGCCCGACGGATAGGGAAACATCTCCAGCAGATAATACTTTTTTCTGTCGGGGTCGCGCCGCGATTCGAATACCCTGTCATCCTCCCAGCGCTTCCGCCATTTGGATTCTATATCCTTGAATAAATATCCGCGCTCCGTCATGGAACACCTCACAGCTCAATATTTTGGCAATCTCTGATTATCAAGATTTTTCGCCCGCCTGAGGCGGGGGAAGCGCCAGCGCTGATTTTGCCGACTTTACAATTTATGGGATCTTAAAAGTTAATCTTTAGAGATTCCCTTTTGTCGCTTTAATTCTTTTTACGATGAATAAAAGTCAAGTACAATGCCGAAAAACGCGGGGTCAGCCTCGTTCGCGCCTCGTGTCCGTCAGGAATTGGTCGGTAGCCCACACGTCCAGAAGCCTGTTATAGGCCTGTATGATATCGCGATGCGTCAGCACGCCCGTCACAATGCGCTCATTCTCCGACTTCAACACCGGAATGGTCTCCAGATCGTATTCCTCGATTTTCTGCATGGCGAGCGACACGGGATCGTCCTCCGTAACCACCGGCACCTCGTCGATGACGTCCCCCGCGATCAATAGATCCGTGAGCTCATTCGACATGATGGCCTGCCTGACCTGCCGAAGGGATATCACGCCGGCGAGCTCCTTGCGGTCATCCAGCACGAACACATCGCCGTAGGTCGAGTGCATAAGGATTTTGGAAAGTTTCGCGAACGGAGTGCGATGGCTAACCGTGTCGAAGTCGGCCTTTCGCAGCTCTTTAACCTTGATCTTGCCCAGAAGATCCATCTCCCCCCGTCTGGAGACATCGATCCCCTCCTTCAGCAGTTCGAGCGCATAGGTGCTCCCGCGGTTTACGTAGATCACCACCAAATAGGATATAATGGAAACGAACATTAGCGGCAGTATGAAGTGATAGTCCCCAGTCACCTCGAACACCAGCAGGATGGAGGTCAGAGGGATGGAGTTGATTCCGGCGAGCACCCCTCCCATTCCGACCAGCGCGAAGACCACCGGGTCGAGCGACAGGGCGAACAGGGAGTTTAGCGTGAGCGCGAAGGAGTGGCCCATCAGAACGCCGATCATAAGCGATGGCGCGAAGGTCCCTCCGTAGGAGCCGGCCTCCAGGAACAGGGCCATGAATACGAGCTTGAGAAACAGGAGCGCCAGTACGAACGCGAGCGAATGGTGCCTGTTTAGGACCTCGTTAATGGTATTGTATCCTATGCCATAGAGCTCGTGGAAATGGAGAAGCGCTATTCCGAAAAGCGCGGCTACCGGGAGCAGCCGTACAAATTCGTTCCGCAGGCCGAGCTTTTTTGTTAAAAGAAATCCGGATGCGCGGCGGAGCTGAAAGAAGAGGAGCGAGACCACGCCGCACAGAATGGCCAGCATCAGGAAATACGGGAACTCGCCGACTTCTCCGGTAACGTACTGGGGTATCCTGAACACGTGCTTGTTCCCGTGCACCGCCCGGGAGAACACGTCCGCGACCACGGAGGAGATTACCAGCGCGCTCATCGCCTGGTTCTTGAGGTCGTTCAATAGGATCACCTCGATCCCGAAAAAGACCCCGGCTATCGGCGCATTGAACACGGCCGCGATGGCCGCGCCGGCGCCTGCCACCGTGTACATTCGCATCTCACGCTGGTTGAGCCGAAAGAACTGCGACATGAGCGAACCCAGGCCGCTACCCATCTTTGCGGCCGGCCCCTCGGGGCCAAGAGGGGCCCCTGAACCGATCGATATGATCGGAGCGAAAAAATGGAAGAGCGTTACCCTGAAAGGTATAAATCCGTTTCGAAGCAGCACGGCCTTGATGACGCTGGTTACATCGCGTTCCCTGGCCAGCGCGGGCAGGTAGCGCGTCATGGCCGCCACTATCAGAGCCCCTACGACCGGGAATACGAAGACCAGGTTTACATCCACCCCCAGGTAGGACCTCAGATTGAAGAATTCGAAGAAATGGCGTGTCCCTTCCAGCATCGAATGAAACGCGACCGCTCCGGCGCCGGCGAAGAGCCCCAGGACCACCGAGAATACGATATGAGAGATGTATTTGGAAATGTCGGTGCTGGTGTAGCGGGCCCTCAAGCCCCGCTGCGCCTTCCACAGCCCGGCCCAGTTAATGCGTCTTCTACCCGACATCATTCCACTGAAAGTATCTCCATTATTTCCCCGGGACCGGCGGCATTGATGATCTCGGCCCGCCTTTTTTCGTCCTTCAGGATGGACATTATTCTGGAAAGGAGCGTCAGGTAGTCCTTGTGCTGCCGGTCGCCTGCCGCGACCAGGATGATGAGGTTTACGGGCTTGCCGTCCATGGAATCGAAATCGATTCCGGCCCGCGATATTCCGATGGAGAAGGCGATATCCTTCACCGACTTGATCTTAGCGTGAGGAATGGCCAGGCCGAAACCTATCCCCGTGCTCATGATCTTCTCCCTTTCGACGAGGGCGGTTACCAGCTCGTCTATATCGGAGCAAACCTGTGCGCCATCGAAAAGCCTCGCGAGCTCCTCGATCGCCTTGTACTTGTTCCTGGCCCTTAGCCTTTTTATGAATTTCTCGTTCGTATACTCGCTGAGCTTTTCCATAGAATCCGCTGTACTCCATATAGTAATGCCCTATGCGCCACGCGCCGTCATACCGAATGCCTCTTCAACGAGCCGGGCGGCTGGAGAGAACGCATGCATATAATCTTCGCGCCCCTTGCCCCGCGCAAGCTCCCTGTCATTTTTATCATATATTTTGCGTAAATCCATAAGGAAAAAACTCCCACGGCGGCCCGGCTCATCCGCATCAATCGCCGGGTTGGACCGCCGTCTGAAAAATCCAGCCGAAGTATTTTCTAACATCCTCGACAGTCATTCCGTATCCCAGATAGAAGCCGTCAACCCATATCTCGAAATGCAGATGAGCGCCGTAGCGCTTTCCTTCGGCCTCTCCGAAAAGTCCGGAGTTTCCGACATGGCCAATCCGCTGCCCCCTGGATACCCTGGCCCCCTGTACGACCTTCCTGTCGATGGCCGACAGATGATTATAGGTCGTTACGACCCCGTTGCCGTGGTCCAGCCACACCTGTCTGCCGCCGAAAGAGCGAAGAACGAATGTGCGCGGATTGCTCCTGGTATATTCGGATTGTTCCCTCCACTGGCTTGGCGTCATCGGCTCGTAGCTCCAGTCCGCGCGGATGACGGTCCCTCCATCCGCCGCGTACACAGGGGTACTGAAATCAACCGGAACCTGCTCGTAGCTCCCCTCGGCGAAAGAATTATAGATATCCAGTCCCGCATGAATGCCCCCCCTGTACCCTCGTGGTGCGTTCGGATATGACGCGTCGTTCGGAGGGAGAAGGGCGTTTCTCACGGGAACGCACAGCCCCTTAAGCCTCCCATCGAAATATCTCAACGCGATCGATCCGACATAGCACTCCACCTCCGCTATCGCCGCCCTGCCGTCGACCATTGCGTCGGGAGGCGCCAGAATCCGGAAGGTACTTGCATCCACTCCCCCCAATTCCACAACTGCTCGGTCGGCGGACCCCGAGCGGTCTCCTAACAGCCTGGAGAATACGCCCCTGCGCTCTTTTCCGCCGAAATCGACGCGCTTGAAATCGAACCATTCGCCATTATGAAGGAACTGCACGACGCAATAGCGGAGCATGCGGTAGTTGTCCCTATAGCCCGGCACCACCACTATTCTGGTGAGCAGGCGCTTCGCGCCGAAATCGACCTGCAGCCATTGCGCCGAGTCGGACCTCGCGGACATCCACGAGCTCTCCGGATCGCTGTCGAGGGCCATAAGGCCCGAATTGCCAGGTCCATGGCTGGAGCTCACCTCCCAGCGAACCTTTTGCGCGGTATTTGAGCCGATTACGAAATAGTCATTGTTTTGCGCCCCTCCCCCCACCGGAAGCGCGCAGTAAACCAGAATTATGGACGCCAAGATCATGGTACGATTTTTCAAATTATTTATCATAAGCCCCACCCGCTCATCTCGAGCTCCATCCATTCGTCCACGGCTGGACGCTTTCTAAGGCTTGACTGCGCGTTCAAGCAGGGATAGTCTTAGCCCCCGGCACGGGCCGGTAAACAATTATTTCGAGGCTCACGATGGAAAAGCATATAGTAATCTTCTGCACCACGCCTTCGAGAGAGGTGGCGGTCGCCATTGCCGAATCGCTTGTCCCCGACCGGCTGGCCGCGTGCGCGAACGTAATCGGAGGAATATCGTCTTTCTATACCTGGAAAGGAGAGCTGTGCAGGGATGAGGAATGCCTCATGATAATAAAAACACGAGGAGAACTCTTCGGACGGCTCCGGGAACGCATAGAATCGCTACACCCATACGAGGTGCCGGAGATCATCGCACTGCCTATCGTGGAAGGGAACGCTCCATACCTGCAATGGATTGACGACTCGACCGGCTGAAGCGCCTTTTAAGGCCGGGCAAAAACCCTCGAGAACGGAAAACCCCAAAATACCCGGCGGGAGGCCTACAGGCACACGATATCTTCGAATTCGAGCGCCCTTTCATTGAAGAGGGCTCGCACGCGCTCCTCGAAGGCTCCCGCGAAACGCAGGCATACGCCGCAGTCCGAACTTAAGCGGCGCGGAACGGGGATCAGCTTTACGGGTATCCCCTCGGCCCGACACAGCTTCTCTCCCCGGAGCGCAAGGCTTGTAGAATGGAACAGCGCCACGCATTGTCCTTCATTCACCGGGCGCCTCCTTCGCTTACGATTACGCGCACCGCATCAATTGCCGCCCGGATCTCCTCCTCCGTGGTAAACAAACCCGCGCTTAAACGAACCGTGCCGTCCGGAAAGCTGCCCAGCGTATTGTGGGCCGCCGGGCTGCAGTGAAGCCCCACCCTGCAGAGAACTCCAAATTCCTCGTCGAGCCGTAGCCCGATCTCGTCCGGCGGGAGCGTATCTCCGGTAAAGGAAACCGTCGGCAGACGGCTGCCGCCAGAGCCGGAGAAAATGCGCAGGCCGTTGACCTCGGCAAGGCCCTCTGTCAGCACGTCGGCAAGCGCATCCTCCCGGCGGCGTATGGCCGTAACCCCGGTTTCGAGTATGAAGCGAACGCCCTCCAGAAGCCCCGCAATGCCCACGGTGTTGGGCGTGCCGCTCTCGTAGCGGTCCGGCAGAAAATCGGGCTGAGTCTCGTACTCTGAGCGGCTTCCGGTTCCGCCGAAGACTATAGGCCTCATTCGCTCGACCGGCACCCTCCCCCCAAGGACAAGCCCGCCAGTTCCCTGCGGCCCGTACAGGGCCTTGTGGCCGGTAAACGCCAGGAGATCGATGTTGTCTTCCGCCATATCTATCTCCACGCAACCGGCCGTCTGGGCCGCGTCAACAAGAAAGAGGGCCCCGGCCTCGCGCGCGGCGGCCCCCAGCGCGCGGACTGGCTGAATACAGCCATTGACGTTCGAGCCGTGGTTGACGACGACCATCGCGGTCCTCTCGGAAAGTGTTCGCCGCAGTTCATCCGGGTCGAGCAGGCCTTGAGAGGAGCATGGAACGGTCGCTACGCGGATACCGGAAGCCTCGAGGAAGCGAAGCGGTCTCATCACCGAATTATGCTCCATCCCGCTCGTCACGACCCTATCCCCGGCCGACAGAAGGCCCAGCAAGGCCTGGTTCAGCCCTACGGTTGCGTTGGCGGTAAAAATCACCCTTAGCGGATCGCGGATTTTGAAGAGAGAGGCAAGAGCCTCTCGCGCATCGTATATGGTTCGACCCGCCTCGACCGAAAGGCGGTGCCCCGACCGCCCCGGGTTTGCGCCGATCTCCCGCGCGAATTCGGTCATGGCATCGACGACCCGGGCTGGCTTGGGAAATGAGGTCGCCGCGTTATCGAGATAGATCATGGCGATAAAAAGCCTCCCCGAAAGCGAACGCGTCCGCCTTCCAGTGCGCCCATTTATTGCCTCTTCAGGGTTAACAGGAATTCACCCTCTTTTTCCTTTACCGAGACGGACCAACCCCTGTTCTCGGCCAGCCGCGTGACGTTCTCGCGCGCCGCGCCCGAGTCCACAAGCACATCGAGCACGCCCGATCCCATCGCCTCGATTTTTTTCTTCGTCTCGTAGACCGGCTGCGGGCACGAAAGCCCGCGCATATCCAGCTTATCCGCCATAGAATCCTCCTTCGATCACGCCTTCTGGCGCATGGTAAAACCGATTACAAGGCACACGACAAGCCCCGCAATCACCGAGGCCGGCCCCCAGAGTCCGGGACCTTCGGACGTGCTTGCCGCGGCGAAATTGTGCGCGAAAGCGGCCCCGACGATCATCCCCATCACAAAGATGGCGGCATCTCCATCGCCCTCCCCTGAAAGGAAGAGCTGTCTTCCGGGGCAACCCCCGGCAAGCGCGAAGGCGAGGCCCGAGAGCGCCATTCCGCCGAAATTCCAGGTGTGCGCGGTATGCGCCACCGGCTGACCGGCAAAACCGGGGTTGAATTGTCCGAACGCGTAATTGGTCGCGAACGCGCCCAGGACGAGCGCTACCACGCCCCACATCAGATGCATGTCCCCAATAAGAAGGACGTCTCGGAGCGCCCCCATGGTGCAAAAACGGGTGCGCTGCGCGAGGAAGCCGATGACGAGGGCGATTCCAAGTGAAATGAGAACCGGAGCGTGCTGGGAGCCCGGCCCCTTTGCGCTGAAAAACGGCGCAAAGCTGTCCGGCTCCGCATACAGCAATGCTTTCGAGGCGCCCCAAACGGTATTCCCAAGCAGGAGCAGCATAAGGGCGATCATCATCACCGGCATTATCCAGCCTGCGGAGGTATGGGTCTTTTTACTCGCACCGAGGCTGTAACCGTTCTTTATAAAAAATACCCCTATCGCGACACCGATGGCAAGCCCGGCAAGGCCGACGATTGCGTTTCCGTCGCCTCCCGAAAGGCGCAGCAATGCGCGCCAGGGGCAGCCAAGGAAGACCAGAGCCCCCAGCATGGCGAAGAACCCGAGTACGAAGCGCACCATGGGAGCCGAGCCGGACCGGGCACGGAACTCCCCGAAAGAGAGAGCGGCGATAAGAGCACCGAATATTAGGCCTATGATCTCGGGCCTGATGTATTGTGCCGCGGCCGCCCTGTGAAAGCCCAGGGCCCCTGCAATATCGCGCTCCATGCAGGCCACACAGATGCCCATGTTCGCGGGATTCCCCAATTTCTGCAGCAGTGCGGCCCCCATGCCTATTAGAAAGCCGGTCGCGATAATGGCTTTTCTTGAACCGAAAAAGTCCGCCAGTCCCTTCATAATCCTCCATCCTACCTTCAGTGAATAGAAATGCTCCTTAAGTCCGCGGGAGTAAAATTCATTCGACCGAGAACGACCCTAAAAATTGAAACTCGTGACAATCCAAATCCGGGGGCTGTCAAAATAAATCATTAGGCAATCTCTAAAAATTAGGTTTTCCCGCCCGCCGAAGACGGGCGGGAAAACCCAAGCGCTTAATTTGCCAGTAGTTGCAATTTATATGAATCTTAAAAATTTAACCTCTGGAAAATCCATTAATAATTAC
Source organism: Spirochaetes bacterium ADurb.BinA120 (assembly GCA_002069125.1). Lineage (GTDB taxonomy): Bacteria > Spirochaetota > UBA4802 > UBA4802 > UBA5368 > MVZN01. Next base: position 46,529 of record MVZN01000006.1, on the reverse strand, counting down.
AATATTATAAATCATAAATATGAATAAATAGGCCAAGCATATTTTTTAAAAAACAAATTTTATTAATTAAATATTTGAACTATTGACCAATGTGTTCGAATGTGCTATCTTTATTGAATTCGCAAATACAATCGGGAACACGCAATGGCCGAAGGCGATACGGACAGGAAGCCGCGGACACATGAAATCCTACAGGCCGCGCAGGAGGCGTTCGCGCGGCACGGCTACAAGAAGACGACGATAGAAGACATCGCCGACAGGCTCGGCATGGTGAAGAGCGCGCTGTACTATTATTATCGCAATAAACAGGAGCTCTTCTTTGCCGTGCTCGAGCACGAAGTGGACCTATTCTTCACCAAAGTCCGGGGCCTGCTTTCAAGCGCCAATACCGTGGAGGAAAAGTTGATCGTCTATGCGAGCCACAGCAATAAGTTCCATCAGGACTTTCACAATCTTTACAACCTTACGGTCGATGAGATATTCCAGAACTTCGAGGACCTCATACGCATACGGAATATCTTTTTAAGCCAGAATATCCAGCTCATAATGGAGGTCCTCGAGTCGGACGACGGTAATCCCATTATGCCGCCCTCCAGGGCGGCCCGCCTGTTTATGGATATGCTTGGGGGGGTTTTACAGAGTTACCATTTGGAAAAACAAACGGTCCCGGAAAAAGACCTGATGGCGTTCATTTCAATTTTTTACAGAGGGCTTTATCGATGACATCCACGCGCCTTGCCCTTGCGGCTTTAATCTTTCCCGCCATGGCGGCCTCCGCTGTTTCCGCCGCGGAGACCTTATCCCTTCGCGAAGCGGTTCGCCTGGCCATCGAAAACAACAACAATTACAAAATATCCATCGAGGCCGTGGAGGAGAGCAGACAGAAGGTACGCGAGTCATGGGGAATGCTGTGGCCGACCCTTTCCACGGACGTCGCCTATACGCGCCAGGGCGCCGACGCGGGCTTCAGCTCGAATATCAAGGCCAACTACGACGTCAAGTTCATAAACGGCCAGATCGCGATTAACCCGGGCGTCTTTTACAACAGCCTCCTGGCCACCCGAAACGCGCATATCATAGCCGAAAACAACGTTCGAAAGCAGAGGAGCGAAACGGTGGTGCGCTCCATACAGTCATATTACAGGCTGCTCCTGGCCCGGGAAGCCGAAGCCATGCGCATGGAATCCCTCAAGGCGCTCGAGGAAAACCTAAAAACAGTGACGATAGGATACAACAAGGGAATTTTCTCCCGCCTGGACTATCTGCGCGCCCAGGTGGCTTTTTCCAATGAAAAGACCCAGTTCATAAACGCCGGCAACGACGCCCTTTCGGCCATGGCCGACCTTAACATTCAGATAGGGAACGATATCTTCATGCGCATAGAACCGGACCCGGCGGAGATGCAGATAGACAAGGCCCTTCTCGAGGCCCTGCCCTCCGATGCGGAGAGGGAGCGCAAGCTCCTCGTCTCCATGATAGGAGAGGCCCTGAAACACCGGCCTGAGGTCATCCAGATCAGAAAAACCAGGGAGATGAAGGAGGACATCGCCTCGGCGGCGGAGGCCATATATCTATGGCCAACGTTCTTCGTGAGCGGCAGTTACGGCACCTCAAAGACCGAAAGCTCGGACTCCGGTTCACCCCCTCCCACGAGCCCCGATCCATTGACCAACATGCTAAACCAGATGATATATGGAATGCGCGAGAATTTAGCGCCCTCCGGCTGGAACAAGTCGTGGAACGTTACGGTCGGCGCGACCTACCGCTGGGGTGCGCTTTCACCGCTCGACACATCGCACGCCAAAGCCAAGCAATCGCGCAGTTCCGCCAAACAGACCGAACACCAGATGGACGACTTTATAAAGGGCGTAAAGCTCGAGATACAGAGGGGCTACCTCAAGCTTAAAGCCGCCCATGTCTCCCTTTCGTCCCAGCAGGGCAACGTCGCAACTGCCGAAGAGGGGCTAAAGGCCGCCATTACCCAGTTTCGCAACGGCATAATCGACAACACCAAGCTTCTCGAGGCCAATGTCCAGCTTATCACCGCGCGGACGCTTTACATACAATCTCTTTACGATTTCCAGGTCGCGCGCGCCGAACTCAATCGCGCGATTGGGGTCGAATTCTTTCCGGTGCGTTGACAGGCTTCCAACGGAGAATACACGATGAAAAAGAGTACCAAACGAATACTCACCGCCATCCTGATCGTTATCCTGCTAATTGCGGGATACCGGGTCAGCAAGATCATTATAAACCGCATACAGGCCTCCCGGAAAACCGAGGAAACCAGGAAGATCCCCGTAAAGGCCGAGGCTGTGCGCCGTACCGACATGCAGAGCACCCTCAAACTGACCGGGGATATCATAGGCACCGAGGTCGTAAATGTCTTTCCTCCCGCCCCGGGTAAAATCGAGTCCATCTTGATCAAGGAGGGAAATTTCGTCCGCAAGGGGGCCGTGGTTTTCAAGATCGACAGGGATATCGTGGGCATGGAATACAATCTCGCGATCGTCGAGTCGCCCATAACCGGTCACGTAGGGAAGATCATGGTCGACCGCGGCATGACCGTCACCAATGCCACGCCCCTGGCCCAGATAGTCAACATGTCCTCGGTCGAAGCGGTCATACGCATCATGGAGGAGAATATCAATCGTGTGGACATTGGGATGCGCGCCCTCATTACCGTTGAATCTTTTCCTGGCCGTATCTTCTCCGGCCGCATCTACAAGAAGAGCGCCGTACTCGACCAGCTAAGCCGCACCCAGGAGGTGCGTATAAGGCTCGACAATCCCGGCATGAACCTCAAGCACGGCATGTTCGCGAATATCGAGATCGTGCTGAGCTCCAGACCCGGCGTGGTAGCGGCCCCTGTCGACGCCATCTTGAGCGGGCTTTCGGGCGAGTCGGATGTTTTCGTGGTGGAGGACGGCCGTGCGCATAAGCGGACGATAAGGACCGGCATAACGACCGGCCGCCTTACCGAGGTGACGAGCGGGTTAAGGGCGGGTGAGATAGTGGTGACTCTTGGCCAGGAGACCCTGGCCGACGGCGATGAGCTACTGGTATACCGCGAGGACGAGGGCCCGCCCGCCGTGGCGACACAGAAAAAGACCGGAGACTGACCATGAAAATAACAGAAATGTCCGTCAACCGGCCCATCACGGCCATGATGATCTTCGTTGCGCTCATCGTGCTCGGATACGTCGGCTTTTCCAAGATGCCCCTCGACCTCCTTCCCGATATCGAGTTTCCCATAGCGGCGGTCATAACCGAATATAAGGGAGTAGGCCCCAAAGAGATCGAGAGCACCGTCACCAGGCGGCTCGAGGAGTCACTTGCCGGAATCAACAACATCGACTACATCACCTCCACCTCCAAGGAGGGCATGTCGCTGATCGGCGTGCGCTTCATCTGGGGAACCGACATGTCCCTCGCCGTATCGGACATAAGGGAGCGCATAGATATCATCAAAAAATTCCTGCCCGAAGGAATTGAGACCCCTGTGGTTCTTAAATTCGACGTTTCGATGATGCCGATAATGGTCCTTTCGGTATCAGGAAGCAAGGACTCGAGCTACCTTCGCGAGTACGCCGAGGACAACCTGAAAAACCTGCTCGAACAGATCGACGGCGTCGCCTCGGCGGTGCCGATAGGCGGCCAGAAGCGCGAGGTAAGGGTTGAACTCGTCAAAAATCGCATGGAGGCCTACGACATCTCCATCGAAACCGTTGTCGGCATGGTGGGGCTGGAGAACATGAACGTGGCGGGCGGAGACATCAAATCGCCGCATCGCAAATATACCCTGCGCACCAAGGGCGAGTTCGAATCGCTGGAGGACATCCGAAACATGGTGGTGAGCGTAAAGAACGGCACCCCCATATACCTGAAGGATGTCGCTCGCGTATACGACGCCCCGGCGGAACGCAAGGAACTGGTCCGGCTGAATGGAGAGAACGGCGTCGTGATCCGGATGACAAAGCAGTCCGACAAGAACACGGTCATCGTCGCGCGGGACATCATGAAACAGCTCGAGGTGATACGGAAGACCCTCCCCCGGGGCATGGAAATCACCCCCATTTTCAACCAGGCCGAATACATAGAGCGCTCCATAGATAACGTGATCGACAGCGCCTGGCAGGGGGGGATAATAGCCATCCTCGTCGTATTCATTATGCTTCGAAACCTGCGCTCCGCGCTGATCCTCGGCCTCTCGATTCCGGTCTCCATTGTCGCCACCTTCATAGCCATGTATTACTTCGATATATCCCTGAACATGATGTCCATGGGAGGACTCGCCCTTGGCGTCGGCATGCTCATCGACAACTCTATCGTCATATTGGAAAACATCTTCCGTTTCAGGGAAAAGGGGGCGCGCCCCAACGAGGCGGCCAGGCTCGGTGCGGACGAGATGGCGATGGCCATCACCGCCTCCACCCTCACCAACCTGTGCGTTTTCATTCCCTTCTTCTTCACCACGGGGCTCGCCGGCCAGCTCTTCCGTCAGATGGCGCTTACGATCACCTTCTCGCAGCTCTGCTCTCTGGCGGTCGCTCTAACCCTCGTGCCCATGATGTCCGCCAGATTCATAAAGACCATCACCGTCCGCCACACCGGGAGGACCGCCTTTTTAAACGACCTCTTCTCGTGGAGCGAGGGCATGTTTACGCGCCTTGAACGCTTCTACGCCCTTACTATCCGCTGGGCCCTTGGCCATAGACGACGCGTGGTTTTATTCTCCGCCCTTGCGGTTGTCGCGGGTCTCGCCCTCATACCGCTCGCGGGCATGGAGTTCATGCCTGAGCAGGACCAGGAGCAGGTCGTCTTTACCGCCAAGCTGCCTATAGGCACAAACCTCGATACCACCGAAAGCGTCATGCGCATGGTTGAGGAAAGGGTGCTCAAGGTGGTTCGCCGCAACGAATACCGGGTGGTCAGCGTGCGCGCCGGATACGGCGAGGGCTTCGCGGCCGCCTTTGGCGAAACGACCGACCATACGGCCAAGATCGAGATGCGCCTGGTCTCGGTTTCCAAAAGGGATCGCTCCGAACACGATATCCGGGAGGCGGTTCGAAAGGCCGTAGCGGACGTACCGGGCGTCACCTTTAACTTCGCCGTTGAGGGCCAGGGGCTCTCCATGGGAGGCGGCCCTCAAATATCCATAGAGATATATGGCTACGATTTCGACCAGGCACAGGAATACAGCCAGCAGATTAAAAACGCGATCACCGGAATCCCCGGCCTCAAGGACGCCGAAATAAGCCGCGAGGAGGGCCTTCCCGAGCTCGTCATAGTGGTCAATCGCGAGAAGGCCTCCAAGATGGGCCTCAACGCCTCTTATGTCGCGAATCTCATCAAGGACAATGTGGCGGGCAAGATCGCATCGATATATCGCCATGAGGGCAAGGAATACGACATCTTCGTGCGCCTGCGGGAGGAGGACCGAAAAAGCCTCGACGACATCAAATCGCTCCTTGTCCGCACCCCGGTGGGCGCCTCGGTGCCGCTTGGCAACATCATCGAAGTCAGTTCATCCAGCGGCCCCACCACCATACAGCGGAAGAAGCAGGAGCGCGTAATATACATCAACTGCAAGGCCGTAGGCCGCGACCTCAACTCCGTGGCCAGGGACATACAGGCGAAAATCGACACCCTGCCCAAACCCCGGAATTTCTACGTCCAAATAGCCGGGGCGTTCAAAGACATGCAGGAATCCTTCAGGGACCTTGGGCTTGCGCTTCTCCTCGCCATAGTGCTGATATACATCATTATGGCCGCCCAGTTCGAATCATATCTGTATCCATTTATCATCATGTTTTCGGTCCCCACCCTCATCTTCGGCGTGATGATCTTTCTGTTCCTCACGGGAACCACCTTCAATGTCGTATCGTTCATGGGGATACTCATGCTTTCGGGAATTGTGGTCAACAACTCGATAGTGCTTGTGGACTATACAAACATCCTCAAGGCGCGGGGGCTTCCTACACGCGAGGCCCTTATGGAGGCCGGAAGCAAGAGGCTTCGGCCGATCCTCATGACCACGTTTACCACGATCCTTGCGCTTGTCCCGATGTCCCTGGGTCTGGGCGAGGGAGCGGAGCTTTCGGCGCCCCTGGCCCGCACGGTCATGGGGGGAATGAGCTCCTCGTTCATTTTCACGCTGCTTTTTGTGCCGGTGGTCTACTCCCTTTTCGAGGACCTCTCGGCGAGAGTAAAGAAGAGTTTTTCAGGGAGAGGTTAAACCAATGAACCTCATGTTCATCGTATACAGTAACGCCGTCGACGACGAGATGGTCGAGACGATACGCCGCGCCGCGGACGGATATACGCGCTTTCTGGGGGTACACGGGGAGGGACGAGGAGAACCCCATCTCGGTTCGCACATCTGGCCGGGGGTCAACAACTGTATAATGACGGTTGTCGACAAAAACCAGGAAAAGTCCCTGGTCGAAGAGATGCGGGACCTAAAGAAGCGGTTTCCCGGAGTGGGCATACACGCCTTTACCGTACCGCTCAAAACAATGTATTGAAAGCGAGCGGAGTCCATCAGGAGACGGGCAGGCGGCCCTGGGGGCGGTTCCCAACAAAAAATAAAAATTATTGACGCGCAAGCCTTCGGGTAGCAAGCTACCTGACGGCTATCGCAATACCAAACTATAGGAACGAGGAGCTGTCAAATGAAGAAAATAGGATATCTGGTAATGCTGACGATATTCTGCGCCTCATCGATCGCGCTCGCCAATCCCGAAATTCAAAAAAAGCACAAAGGCCATAAAAAGGACGGCAAGGTTATCAATTGCGCCTACTGCCACACCACCGCCAAAATCGAGAAAAAGAAGGGGTATGGAATCGCGCTCGTTAACAAGAACCCGCTGTGTATGGGAGCGGGATGCCATCCCTTGAAATAATCCGGGTCATTTCGGCCTGCCGGAAAAAGCATGTCCCCCGGGGGCATGCTTTTTTTATTTGACTCGCCGCCGGAAACGATATGTCATACCCAAGCTCGGAGACCGTACAAATCCAATGCCCGGAATTATAACGCACAGCAGGCTTTTTCACGAATCCCTTTCGTCCCTTCAAAGGACGAAAGACCCAACCCCGTACAACAGGTCCACACAGGCCCTTTTCGCCCCACCCGAACGGCGAAGGGCCGGTTTGTTCGGGGCGCTCGGGCCCGACATTTTCGACTACCTCCCCGTAAGACGCAGGGATTTCTTCGGAACCGGACTCACCATGCGGCTCCACTCCCCTTCGATGGCCGACAGCCTCTCCTCTCTTCTTTCCCGCACGCTTCTGGTCGGTGATTTCAACAACGAATGGTCGGCGACCCGCCGCGCCTATTGCTATGGGTACGTATCCCATCTTATCGGCGACGCTGTATTCCATCCCTTCGTATACTACTGGGCCGGTTTCCCCGACGGCGGCAGCCGCAGGGATATATTCCACTATCGGGAGCAGTTGCTCCTGTTCCAGTACAACATGGACTTGTTTTTTCAGTATCACTACAACAACCATGTATTCGAATTCAGCCTCGATGATTCGCTGCCGGTGGAACATACCCCATGGGGATTTCGGGTGCTCGACGGGAGGATAAAGAGCCTCCTCCTCGAGGTGCTGGCCGACTCGTGTCCCGCAGAGCTCCCCCGGTTGGCCCGTAAGACCCCGCCACAGCGCCAGGAGAATGATCGATGGGGAAGAGGCCTTGTCGACTTGCTGCCGCACCTTATCGGAATAAGCTACCGGATCAAGCGCACGGGTAACGCGACAATCCGAAGGATTATGGATCGTATTAGGGTGCGGCGCAGACTCTTCCCGGACTATGTGACGCGCTACCCCGAGCCCAGGCGCATGAACCGTCACGCCTTGAACCTGCACCGCGAACGCTGGTTCCACCCGACCGGCGCCGCAGGCCTGCACTATGAATCGGTCGAGGACCTTTTCAAGATCGCGCGCGAGCGCACCGTCGCGGCCTGGGAACGGATGGAATCGGGCCTCTACACCGGTAAGGCCGACATAAACGCCATCATTTCGGAATTCATGGCCGATTCACACACCGGCGAGGCGGGCGCCGGCCCATCGTCACTTAGAATTAAAAAGCCGCTTCGAATGCGCCTGTAAGGCGGAGACACGGGTGCCCCCCCCCCTTAGGGCCTATTTTAGGTTCTTGATCAGCGAATTGAAGTGGAGACGCGCCAGCCTCTGGAGGTCCCCATGCGAGAGGCTTTTTAAAATCGACGCGTTCTCCACTATCTCCTTTCGGCCAGTCTCGGCGGCCACATAACGGATGAAATTAGCGGCTGCTATCCGGTGAGGGTTGGTGCTGTTGTAATCCAGGTAGGCATACAACACCGAAAGCCCCAGATACGGGTTCGCGTAGATCGTGCTCGACAGGGCCAGCTCCTCGCCCATCACCTGGTCGAAATAATTAAAGCTGTTGTTGAGTATCTTATGCGTCAGCTCGTGTATCTCGAAGAGCTTCCAGATCTCCCCGCGGATCGATTTGGAATTGTCGAACGCCTTCGCCAGACAGTACTTGATGTCCTCGCTTACCCGCGCTCCGACGAAAAACATGGAATCGACGTTCTCCCCCGAGAGTACGCGCCTGGCGATGATGTAATCATTCTGGACCTCCTCGGGGTTGATGTAGATCATGTCGAAGTAAAATGTCGAATTGCTGGTCGAGAACTCGTCGTAATAGATGAACGGGATAATGTTGTAAAAGCGCTCACTGGCGTTGAAAAGAGGGTGGCTGATGGTGAGCGGTTTTCGAGCGCCGAAAATGCAATAGTCGAGAAGTATCCTCTCATCTTCGCCTCCCCTTCCATCGCGAGAGAATCTGAGGATGATGTTCCGCTTTTCAAGCAGCTCGCTTAGCGAGTCGAGCGCACGATCGGAATACTTCTTAGGCTGCAGGTTGACGTTCAGAAGCTGTTCTGCGATGCGGTGGATCGCCGGGTCACGAAGGTTTTTCAGATAGGTGCGGTATTCCGCGATATGAAACCCGTCTTTCTGCATCTTCTCGACGGGAATGGTGTACTCCTGGATCATGTTCACGAAATGGGGGTTTTCATTGAAGAGGAGGACCACATACGCATACAGCTTTCCGTTCGGCGTCCTGATGTTGATGAAGCTCTGCGTGTATGAATACTCCTGGGAGCCGTCTCCGTGGACGTCCGCAAAGAGGATGGGGGATTGGAGAAATGATGTCCCCCCAAGCGACATGCCAATAGCGACGATCATTCCATACAACCATCCCCTGCTCACCACAGCCATACGCTCCTTGCCGCCGGACTTCTCCGTGGAGAAAGCGGCGCGATTCCCCATTTTTTAAGGCGGCCAGATTACACACCGTTGCCGAATACATCTGGATCAAATTTACACCGGTCGCGGACAGTCGGCAAGAGGAAAGAGCCTTTATTCTCTATTCTCTATGGAAATACGCCTTCAGTTCGTAGACGCCCGCTCCGAGGTTACGCTCCGTGTCGAGGCCGCATTTGTCAAGCAGACGCAATACCGGTTTATTCTCTATGAGGGCCTCCGCCGAAATATAGAAAAGCCCCTCCCTCCGCGCTATCAGGGCTAGGTGGGAGATTATTTCCGTCCCAACCCCGCGGTTCCTGTAATCGTCGCGCACCACCAGTGAAAGCTCCGCGCCATGATCCTGCTCCATGATCCGGTATTTTCCGATACCGAGAATGAACTCTCCGTCGCTTGTGAGCACCGTGCCCAGGATTACCGTTTCGTTCACGAAGTCGAGCCCGCTCAACCAGGATTCGATATCCCCATGACTCACGTCCCCAAGCAGGCGGCCGCGCACGCTCCTGTCCTGCAGGGAGCCGAAGAAGCCATTAAGCGAAGCGGCGTCCTCCGGCCGTGCCGGGCGAAGGAGCAGGCGATCTCCCGAGCGTGTAGTGCGGCGCGCCTCGAGGTGAGCCGGATACCATCCCTTCGTTCCAGGGATGCCGATCATGCCCTTCTCGACAACACCGAGCCTCTTCGCCTCATCCATCAGCCAAGGCCTGAAATCGGGATGGGCTATCGCAATAATGGAGATGGCCCGCTCGCGAAGGTTCTTTCCGTTTATATAGGCAATACCGTATTCGGTGACGATATAATGCACGTCTCCGCGATTGAGGGTAACGCCGGCCCCGGCGTCGATTACGGGCACCACGCGGGATACCTTCCCGCCCCTTGCCGTCGATTTCAACATCAGAATGCTCCGGCCGCCGGGGGCGAGCATGGCCCCCCTCATGAAATCGGCCTGGCCGCCGATTCCGCTGTAGTTGTAGGCGCCGAGGGATTCGGCGCTCCCCTGGCCGGACAGGTCAAGCTGCAGAACGGAATTTATCGCCGCGATGCCGCGAAGCCCGGAGATTATGAGTGGATTGTTCGTATATTCCACGGGATGAAAGGAGATGCTGGGATTGTCGTGTAGAAATTCATAGGTCGATCGCCTGCCCATGCAGAAGGTGGCGACGGTTTTACCCCTGTCGACCGTCTTCCTGGAATTGTTGATGGCGCCGCTTTTTATCAGCTCGACCAGGCCGTCGGACAAAAGTTCGGTGTGTACCCCGAGGTCCCTTTTATTGTGAAGATTGGCCATTATCGCGTTAGGAAGGCTCCCATATCCAACCTGTATAGTATCACCATCCAGTACCATCCGTGCCACCAAACGTCCAATGCGCTCCGAAACCTCGTCGGGCTCTCCGGAATCGTATTCAAGAAGCGGCTCGTCGTGGTGGAACAGGAAATCCACATCATCCACGCTTATAAAGGTGTCACCATGCACCCTCGGCATGAACGAATTGACCTGGGCCATTACAATCGACGCGTTCTCCACCGCCGCCTTTACGATATCGATGCTCACTCCAAGGCTCAGCATGCCGCTTGGGTCGGGCAGCGAGGTCTGAATGAGGGCCACGTCTATCTCGACGAGCCTGTGACGGAATAGCCGAGGGAGGCCGGAGAAAAAACCCGGCGTATAGTCCGCTTCGCCGTCGTTGACCTGCTCCCGTATGCTGTGCCCGATGAAGAACGAATTATACCGGAAATTCCTCTTCAGCCGCTCGTCCAGATATGGCGAGACGCCGAGCGTATACGTGTTTAGCGTCTCATCGTCCGGAAGAAAATCCGGGCTTGCCTCGGCGTACTCGGCGAGGGAGCGGACGAGAAAGCGCGGAACGGCGCAGGCCGTGGAAATGAATATGCGTGTGCCGCTTTTTATGTGGGAGAAAGCCCTTTCAAGAGAGGTGAATTTTTCGGGGTGTTCGGCTCGCAAATTATCTAGAATAGCGCGTTCGTCTTTATGATTACTATTGGTCATCTATCACCCCGGCGCCTCGATTGTCGCGGCAAGGGACCGTCCGCACTATATATTCTGCCCCTCCGTCGGAGCTTAGTCAAATGATTATTTACCGGTCTCAGCCCCCAGGGCCCGGTCCGCCACGCGCCCGACAAAGCCGATTCGCTCCTCGTCCCTTAGCATCGATTCGTACGATAGGCAAAAGGAGGCTCTCTCTCGCCCCTGGAGGCTGATGCGGGCCACGAGTTCCTGCGCGTTTTTTCTCCTGCAGTGGCCGGTTCTGGCGAACCTGCATTGCGATATGACTATCCGCCCCTCGAACCCGCTGGCGGGTTTTACGGAAGCCATTTTGGCCTTAAGCGCCGCCGCCAGCTCATCGAAAAATTTTTTGGCCGCGCCTTCGAGATGATCGTCCGAGAGGGAGGGATCGAAAACGAGAACGATCCTGGCCCCTCCCTGTGAAACCACCGTCTCCACCGGGGAGATGGGATCCCCCCAGGGGGTTTTAGCATCCATGGAAATCGTCCGCTCTTTGCCGTCGGCCGAGCGGTAATGCCGGGTCCCATCGAAATCGATTACAAGACTCCTCCCATCGGGAGCCTTTATCTCCCTCCTGCCGTCAGGGTACCGCTCTATTACCGTTCCGTCTTTCAACCGGGCCTTTTCCCTGTCCGGGTATTTATAAATGACGGTGCCGTCCGGCTTGGAGTATTCCTCTACTCCCGCATCCCTCTTCTTCAGTTCCGCGCCGAAGTAATCGAAATTCGTTACGGACTGGGCGCCCGCAGGGAGACGCAGGAGCATTAGGATGATGGTACCGCATGAAGACAGGCCTCGCACATTCATTTAATCCTCCCGATACAAGGGAACTACCCAAGCGCCCTGTGCCCGATATCCTTCCGGAAAAACGCCCCCTCGAACGATATCCTTCCGACGGCCTCGTATGCCGCGTCCCTCGCCTCGGCCAGCGTACTCCCGGTCGCCATCACGTTGAGCACCCTTCCCCCGGCCGTGTAGAGCTCATCGCCACGGCGCTCGGTTCCCGCGTGGAATACGATGGCCCCATCCGGTATGGCATCGAGGCCGGCTATGGGCCTGCCCTTTTCGTAATTCCCCGGATAGCCCCCGGAGGCCATCACGACCGTGATCGCGCTTTTCCGGGCGAAGCGTATATCGCAGCCGGAAAGGGCGCCGTCCACCGAAGCGTTGAAGAGCTCGCCCAGCCTGTTCTCCAGGAGCGGAAGAATGACCTGCGTCTCCGGATCGCCGAAACGCACGTTGAATTCGAGTACCCGGATATCGTCGCCTTTTATAATGAGGCCGGCGTATAGGATCCCCTTGAAGGGCGTTCCCTCTTTGCTCATGCCCTCGATCGTGGGCGCCAGCACCTCGCGGCGGACTCGTTCGAGCAGCTCCGCCGTCATCACCGGCGCAGGGGCGTACGCGCCCATGCCCCCGGTGTTAGGGCCCCGGTCCCCGTCATAGGCACGCTTGTGGTCCTGCGCCGCGACCAACGGAACGACGTTCCGCCCGTCGCATATCCCGAGGACCGATGCCTCCTCTCCGTCCAGGTATTCCTCCACAAGGACCCTCATCCCGTCGGCGACCATCGAGTCCACGAACGCCCGGGCCTCTTTTCTATTCTCCGGAATGCCCACGCCCTTTCCCGCCGCCAGGCCGTCAAGCTTTATCACCATGGGGAATGTGGAGGTGGAATCGATATGCCGGAGAAGCTCGTCGCGCGAGTCGAACTCGCGATAATCGCCGGTGGGAACGCCGCAGGCGCGCATGACCCTTTTCGCGAAGATTTTGCTTCCCTCCAGCATTGCCGCTCTTCGCGATGGTCCGAAGGTCCGTATTCCCCGCTCGTTTAGAAAATCGGAAATCCCCGCTGAGAGCGGAACCTCGGGGCCCACGACAACCATGTCCATTTTTTTCTCGGAACAGAAGCGGGCGATCCCTTCGAAGTCATCGATACCAATACGCACCCTGAAGCGCTCGTCGATACCGCCATTTCCGGGAAGTACGTATACCTCGTCCGCGCTTCCGTCTGTCATGAGTCTCCAGGCGATCGCGTGCTCGCGTCCCCCCGATCCTATTACGCAATAACGCATATATGCCCCCCGGGCCTCGTTTCAAACATGGCGGCGTTTACGGGCCGCGGCTCGCCGCCCCAAGGATTGTATAAAAGTTTGGCGATGTCGTATTGGCAAGTAAAAATGCGGGTCAGCCGGACAAATACGCTCAGGATATTTTGGACCCGCGGAATATGAAAAGGGTGCGCCCCATTCGGATCTCGTCCCAGTCATAAAGGGGCCTGGGCCTGAGGAGCTTCCTGCCGTTTAAAAATGTGCCGTTGTCGGAGGCAAGGTCGAAGAGATAATAGGCCCCTTTCATTTCCCTGATGCGGGCGTGCTTCAGGGATACGGCGTCATCCTTGATGATGATGGCGTTCTCCTCGTCGCGGCCGATCGTTATCTCCTCCCAGTACATGGGGAATTTCTTTCCCGCTTCCGGGCCGTCCCGCTCGACCAGCCAGGCCTTCGCGTAGACGTATTCCGGGTCCCCGGTACCGATAAGCCGGTCCCGACGGCGCCGGGCCTCCTCGTCTCGTCTAAGAGCCCCCTCGAAATCCTCCACTATATAAGGTGTCTTCGTGCCCGGGATGAATCCTGCGGGCTCCGTCGCCGCTCGACGCATGGCCATAGTCCCCCTCCTCAGAAGGAGGATCACGCAGCCGAGTAAAAGAAGGACTATCGCAAGGATGAGAGCCGCCATAAGCGACTGTGGAAGGTTTTTAAGTCCGAGATCGATCCCCCCGCGCGGATAGGACACCTCCATCGAATCCCTGTCCCTTAGAGAATCGTAACGCAGTCGGACCTCGACCGGACGAGCGATACCGTCGGCAGGGGCCGTCGTACGGAAACGTACGTCGTAGCGACTCGTGTGGCCGCTTTTTAATACGCCGTAAAGGGAGTCGATGTTCCTCTCCTTGCAGCATCGAAGGTAGGATCCGCCCGTAAGCCTGGCGAGACGCTCCAGGCGACGGGACTCCCTGCCGGGTTTTACGGCCACTACGTGTACCGGAACGGAATTCTCCCTGGCCAGGGCGACCAGATCGCCGCTCTCCAGACCGCTTCCCTCGTCCTTACCGTCGGTGAATACCACCACCGCCCTGGGACCCACACCCTCCACACCCAGCAGATCGATAGAATCGTAAACGGCCGCGTACAGCTTCGTTTGTGAGCCGTGTGCCCGTATTCCATCGACGCAACGTGCGAGCTTTTCGCGGGCGGTGGTGAGCGGACAGTTGATCCTCACCTCGTCGTTAAACCGTACCACCGCGAAACTGTCCGAGGCCGCCGAGCCGTCGATCAGCCGCCTCGCCGCCTTTTTTACCATTTCCAGATCCGCGGCCTTTATGCTCCTGCTCGAGTCGATGGCGAGGACAAAACGCCCCGCTTCTTCCGACTCCACTCGCTTCACGCTCACAGTATTGACGCGAAAGCCGTCTTCGTACACCAGGAGGCCCTCGTCCGTGATGTCCGACGGGGCCCCTCGGCCACCGTTCGAAACGGCCACTTTCAGGAGAACGGTCGGAAACGCCGATGTATCGGTCGACAGTATTTTTACATACGGCCCCCCCAGCACGGGTGCGGCAAACAGCACGGCAAGGACCGCCGTAATAGTGGCGAGGAACGCAAGGCGCATCATTTGATTGAAGGCATTTGTCATGGCACGCTTCCGGTACGGGTACTATGCACAGTCTTATACTCTGTATATACTATCGGCCCCGGCATGGAATCGGTGGAGGTTTTTTCGCCTGGCGTGAAAGGCCTTTGGCCTTAGGGGCTGCCGCAGTCTCCCACCCCTCCGCTTAAAAGTTCCACCGCATGGGGTATGGCTCTTTCTATGACCTCGAGGTTTTCGCGCACCGCCTTGGGGCTTCCGGGCAGGTTGACGATCAGTGTGGAGCCTCGTATGCCCGCCACGGCGCGGGAGAGCATTGCGTGCGGAGTGATGGCAAGCGAACGCTGTCTCATGACCTCGGCAAAACCGGGGGCCGCCCTGTCGATGGCGTCCAGGGTCGCCTCCGGCGTCACATCGCGCGGAGCGAAGCCGGTGCCGCCGGTTGTCAGGATGAGGTCTACCCCCATCTTCGCAAAGGCGACGAGTTCATCCCTAATGCGCTCCCGTTCGTCGGGGACGATGGATTCGGCCACAACCGCGTGCCCCATCCGCCCGGCCCAGGCGCGTATCTCCGGACCGGCGAGGTCCGCGCGCTCGCCTCGCGAAGACCTGTCGCTTACCGTGATTATCCCCACTCGGACCATTTGACCCCCCTCACTCCACCTCGATGCTGACGATCCTGAATTCGCGGCCGCTGACTATGCTTATGTCAGCCGATCCGCACGAAGCGCATGAGAAGCGCCAGTCCTCCCTGGTGAAGCCGAATTCCGCGCCGCAGGATTTACAGCGCAACACCGCGGGCACCCTCTCAACGGACAGCTCGGCCTTTTCGGCTATGGTATCCTTGCTCACGAAATCGAAATAGGTCTGCATCCATTCGGGAATCAGATCTGAGATCTGGCCGACCTCCAGGTTTATCCTCACAACCCGTCGAGCGCCCCCGCGGCCGGCATAGTCCAAAACGATATCGAGTATGTTGCTCATTATGGAAAGCTCGTGCATTGAGGGCGCTTCCTATCCGGGTGTTTTGCCTAATTTTTCGGCCGCTTGGGCACGATATAGATGCTGAGACCGCCATGTTAATTTCAAGACAATTTCCCGGCGGCGACCAAAAGCAGGCATGAACCGCAGACATTATCTCGCCCGCCACGGCGCATACGTTGACTATCGAATCGCCGCGCTGGCAGGCGCCTCTCCGCGCGAAAAAACCGAGGTATCGCCTTACGGCGAAATGCTCGACTACCTCATGGACCACGCCGCTTTGCCGAAAGGCGTCCGGGGCGAGGCCCTCCGCGCTCTTCCCGAGCTTAAGGACCTTCTTTACAGATGGAACATCCTCGAAGACGGGGACCTTCTCGGATACGTGTATCAAGAACTCCAGGCCAGGGAGAAGCGAAAAAGGAACGGGTGCTATTTCACGCCGCGCGATATCGTGGATTACATCATATCGAAGGCCATGGCGGCCAATCCGGAATCCCATCCCCCCACAGTACTCGATCCCGCCTGCGGCTCCGGGCAGTTCCTCATCGCGGCCTACGCCCATTTCCGCGCCGGCGGCCGCAAACGCGCACCGGGCGAGGTCGATGCCGAAAGCCTCCTTCCCAGGCTTTACGGCATGGATTCCGACCCCTTTGCCGCCCAAATTTGCAGGTGGAACCTCTCCAGGATAAGCGGCGTGGACGAATCACGAATTCACAACATATACAATAATAATTATTTGTTCACTCATGACGCCCCAGTCAATCCTTTTCCGAAACACGGCTTCGACGCCGTTATCGGAAACCCGCCATGGGGCTCCGGCCTCAGCCCCGAAGAGCGGCGCATGTCGCGCGAGCTCTACGTCTCCGCGCGCTCCGGCATCAACTCCTTTACGCTTTTCATAGAGCGCACCGCTTCGCTTCTCACACGGCGAGGAGTGATGGCCTTCCTGCTGCCCCAGGCCTATCTCAACATCGGGGCCCACAGCGCCTCCAGGCGGCACGTTCTCGAACACATGCGCATACTGGACATAGCCTCCTGGGGCGAGCGCTTCAGGGGCGTGTTCGCGCCGGCCGTCTCACTCGTCGCGGCGCGGGAAGACTCACCCTCCGCTCTCGAGCGCCACATAATCCGGGTCTCCTCCCCGGCCGAAAAGGGAACCGGCACCGCTGCCCTCATACCCCAGGCCCATTACCTCTCCACCCCCCGGAATATATTCAACATCCACTATACCAGGCGCGCGGTGGAGTTGATAAGCCGCATGGAGGAGCGGGAATGCCGCTCTCTGAAGGGGGCCGCCAGATTTTTTCTCGGCGTTGTCACCGGCGACAACCCCCGCCACCTGCGCAAGGGCCGATCCGGCGAAGCGCCCGACCCGATCATAATCGGCCGCGACCTGTCCCAGTACAGGATCGACTTCAGCGGACACCACTTCAAGTACGACCCCTCCGCCCTTCAGCAGGTGGCGCCGCGCGAGTTATACCTCAACAAGCGGAAGCTCCTTTATCGATTCATAGGGAGGCGCCTGGTCTTTGCACTCGACACGGAGGGCCGTTTTTCCCTGAACAACGTGAACGCGCTCATACCGGAGGACCCTGCACTCGAGCCGGAATATCTACTGGCGCTTCTCAATTCGCGGCTGATGCAGTACTATTACGAGAAGAACTTCTTCACGGTGAAGGTGCTAAGGGGGAACCTGGAGCGCCTGCCGCTGTGCCAGGCAGACGGCGCCACCCGCAGGCGAATCCGCACCCTGGTCCGAATGGTGATGGACTCGCCTTGCTCGCCCGCCGGTAAACGGGCCAGGGAGAGCATAGAGGACATGGTGTTCAGCATGTACGGCATCGGTGGCGCGGAGGCCGCCCGAATCAGCGAGGCCGTGGCGCAAGCTCCCGGGGCGTGAGCGCGGGGAATACCAGCACGAGATCGATCGAATCGTCGTTTCCGTCGTCCGCTACCGCAATGCCGAGGTTTCGATACAGGTACATCGTGCTCGTGCGCCTGGCAAGGCGCTCCAGGCCGGCGTTACCGTAGTTGAAGATAAACGACTCCACCCCGGAGGATATGTTCACGGCGTCCGTAGTGACCCGGGCGCTGTCGTAACCGGCGACGGCCACCACCTCCCCCCCGAGCAGGAACACCGTAAAGCGCCCATAGGTGTAGTGAAAGATCCTGTCGAAGCGGACCGACGGCCCCTCTTCGTATCCGAAGATATCCCCGAAAAGCAGCCGCACCGACCCGGGCGCCGCGATGCGGTCGGGCGCGCCACGGTCCCTTTGGAGCGAGGAGGCCTGCTCGCCCAGAAGCACCCTCTCGGCGCCGAAACCAGGGGCCACCAGGGACGGATCGTTCTTTATCCGCACGGCCATCTCCTCCGGCGGGGCCAGACCCGCACATACGAGAAGGATGGCGCACGCAACAGCCCTGTGATGCATCAACAAACCCCCCAGCGCATTCAAGATGCGCGCCGCCATATTATGTCTCATTCTTCCACTCACACCCAAGGCGCTCCGCCTCCCGCTTTATAGCCGGATAGCGGCGCGGGCGGGAGTTTGGCGTTGCGCCGAGCTTTTCAACGACCACTCCGGGCCCCCCCGGGACAATCCGACCCCTAAGCGACGAGGCTTGGTCGGCGAGCGCATCCACGAGTTCCTCGCCGCCTCGCCTGGAATAGATATACAAGCGACCCCCAATTTTTAAAAGCGGCAGGGCCATCTCCAGAACCACATAGACGGGGCCGAAGGCCCGGCTGAAGACCATGTCGAGCGAACCCCTCCACCGCTCTACACGGGCCATCTCCTCCACCCGTTTGCACTCCACCGTCAGATTCGCAATCGAGAGCCCCCTGATTGCGCTCTCCATGAATTCCGCCCTCTTTGCCTGCGCCTCGATAAGCACGCCGAAAGCGTCGGGCCTTGCGAGCGCAAGCGGAATGCCCGGAACGCCCGGGCCCGAGCCGATATCCGCGTATCGTGTTCCACGTGGAACATTCAGTCGCGCCAGGGGCTCGAGGCTTTCGACTACAAGCGTTTCTACGGCCTCCGTCAGGGTCGAGCATCCGGTGAGGTTTTGCCTGGTGTTTGCCTCGAGCACCATGGCCGCGTAGCGCACCATGAGGGCCGGGGCCCCTTTTCCAAGCTCCACGCCCGAGCGCCCCGCCCAGGAGAGCAGCCTGTTCTGTTCCACGTGGAACATTGCGCCGTCGGCGAGTTCCTCCGCCCTATTCACCTCTGCAGGCCCCCGTCCTCGCCCTCGCCTCACGACGCGACAGGGCCTCCAGCCTCACCGCGACAAGGGATATGTCCGAGGGATCCACTCCCGAGATCCGCGAAGCCTGCCCTATGGTTTCGGGCCTTATTCTCTCGAGCTTCTCCCTCGCCTCGTTTTTAAGCCCCGACACGCCGGCATAATCGAACGATTCGGGTATTCTTCTGGACTCCATTCGCTTCATCTTTTTTATTCTCTCCAGGTCGCGCTCTATATAGCCCTCGTATTTAATCTGCATCTCCGCTATCGCGGCCATTTCCTCGTCCATTTCCAGGCCCGCCTCCTCCAGAATGTCCGCAATCCGTATCTCCGGCCGCTTTAAAAGCCTCCCCGCCGTCATTCTCGCCGCGAGCTTTTCCCCCTCCCTTCCCGATGCGCCAAGCCTGTCTTTGATCCGCCCGTCCACAGCGATGAGCCGTGATGACAGATCCAGCACGAGTTCGTCGGCTCGCCGGTATTTTTCAAGCATGCGCTCGTGCCTCTCCGCATCGATCAGCCCGTTTTCGAGTCCGTAGCCCATAAGCCGCCTGTCCGCGTTGTCCTGCCTTAGTATAAGCCGGTGTTCGGCCCTCGATGTGAACATTCTGTATGGCTCTTCGGCGCCCTTGGTGATGAGATCGTCAATGAGAACCCCGAGATAGGCCTCGTGGCGTCCGAGCACGAAAGGCCCCATCCCCTTTATTTTCCGCACGGCGTTTATTGCGGCCCATAGCCCCTGCCCCGCCGCCTCCTCGTAGCCGGATGTCCCGTTTATCTGGCCCGCGTGGTAGAGTCCCTTCACCCGTCTTGTTTCGAGCGTGCTCTTTAACTCCCCCGGCGGCACGAAATCGTATTCCACCGCGTAGGCCGGCCTCATGGTCCTGGCGTTCTCGAGGCCGGGAACCGTACGCATCATCTCGAGCTGAACGTCCTCCGGCAGCGAGCTCGAGAAGCCGTTTATATATATTTCTTTTGTATCCAGCCCCTCCGGCTCCAGAAACAACTGGTGGGAGGATTTCCCGGCGAAGCGGACCACCTTGTCCTCTATGGACGGGCAATAGCGGGCCCCTATCCCCTTTATCTTCCCTCCATAGAGCGGCGAGCGGTGTAGGTTCTTTCGTATTAATTCGTGCGTCTCTTCGGTCGTGTTCGTCACCCAGCATGGCACCTGGGGCCTTTCGAGCGAGAGGGTTTCGAACGAGAACGGAGAAGGCCTCTCGTCGGGCATCTGGACCTGGCATCTGGAAAAGTCTATGGAGTCCGCGTTAACGCGGGGCGGAGTCCCTGTCTTTAGCCTTAGCACCGGAAATCCCAGTTCCCTCAGCGAATCGGAGAGCTCCTCCGAGGAGAAGTCTCCAAGCCTGCCGCACCGTTCGCTGTATTCGCCTATGTGGATCAGGCCCTTCAGGAAGGTCCCGGTGCATATTATTACGGCCCCTGTATGGTGCTCTTGCCCGCGCACGGTAATCACGCCACGCGCCCTTCCGTTCTCCACGAGGATTCCCCTGGCGATGTCCTGAATCAGCGTTATGCCTTTTTCGGACTCTATGGCCGCTCTCATCCTCCGCTGGTAGGCCCTTTTATCCGCCTGGGCCCTCGGCGCCCACACGGCCGGCCCCTTGCTCCTGTTCAGCATTTTAAAGTGAATCCCGGTCTCGTCGATCGCCCTCGCCATCTCTCCGCCAAGAGCGTCTATCTCGCGCACCAGGTGACCCTTTGCGAGCCCGCCGATTGCGGGGTTGCAGCTCATCTGGCATATCGTGTCGAGATTGCCCGTCAGTAGTAGCGTCGAGCAGCCCATGCGCGAAGAGGCCAGCGCTGCTTCGGCGCCGGCGTGTCCCGCCCCTACCACTATTATGTCGAACCTTCTAATCATCGTTTTCTCGTCCCCTTGGGCAATCCGTGCACTGTCCATTCTCCTTTAGGACCGATAGCGAAAAATTGCCCAATCCCTTCGACCCGTTTCTATCGCGCGGACTGTCGGGATAATGTGACATAATTTTATATCATGAATTCGGTGTTCAAACGGGGCATCATGGCCCCGTCACATCCAGTATACAACATTTTTCCTGATGCGATAATTTTTTAGTATCGCGTAACCTAGGCCGGTGATATGCTGGGCGGGCCGTATAGAGAAATCCACCCGCGGACCCGTTTGGAATTCAGGGGATTCGCGTAAGGATTAACTAAGCCGAGGAGCGCGCGCCGTGGCCTCTTATCCGCCAAAACTCATCGACCGTCTTTTCGTGCGGCGGGGGGACATCACCCTGGAACGCGTCGACGCCATAGTCAACGCAGCCAACCCCTCGCTTCTCGGCGGAGGCGGAGTCGATGGAGCCATACACCGGGCCGCGGGGCCGGGGCTGCTCGATGAGTGCCGGCGAATAGGCGGCTGCAATCCAGGTGAAGCGCGGATAACCGGGGCCTATAATCTGAGCGCCCGGCACATAATCCACACCCCTGGCCCTGTTTACAGGGGCGGCTCCTCGGGGGAGCGGGAAATCCTCCGCGCCTCTTACGCCAACTCTATGACCCTGGTAAAGGAATATTCCCTTCGCTCCGTGGCCTTTCCGGCCATCTCTACCGGGGTGTATGGATACCCGGCAGCCGATGCCTGCGAGGTGGCGGTTAGGACGGTGCTCGATTTTATGCTCGACACCGGATATCTGGCTGATGTATATTTCATTTTATATGACTCTATAAATTATACTATATATAATAATTTTATTGAATCGCTACGTTAACCTCGGGCTCCGCTCTGGCCCGGCCGGGACCCCGGCGGACGCCGTTTCGCCACGGCCGCCCTCCCGGGCGTTTACAGCCATTATGAACCAACCGGAGAATCGAAGATGGATTTCTGCTCGCTCCTCAAATCGTCTTCACGTAAATTCAATTCCATCGTCTGCCTGGGGCTCGATCCGGTACTCGACTCCATACCCCTCGATAAGGGAAGCCCGGGTGAGCGCATACGCTCATTCTACGAGACTATGCTAAATACCATGGCGCGGCGCAACATCATGCCTGCCGCCGTTAAGCCCAACTACGCGTTCTACGCGCAGTACGGCCTCGAGGGTATCGGCGCGCTCACGACGGTTATCGACGTTTGCAGGGGGCTGGGCCTTCCGGTGATTCTCGATGTCAAGCGCGGGGACATAGGCGCAACGGCCGAGGCCTATGCCCGCGAGGCTTATGACTTTTTCAAAGCGGATGCCGTAACGCTCTCCCCGTTTCTTGGTTTCGATTCCATAGGGCCGTTCTTCTCGCTTTACCCTGAAAAGGGCGCCTATATCCTCAACAAGACCTCCAACAGGAGTTCCGGCGAGCTGCAGGACCTCATAGTCGACGGCGAACCCCTGCACCAGCGCCTATCGAGGAAGATCGTAGAATGGCACCGCCCCGGGATGGGCGCCGTGGTCGGCGCCACCTATCCCGGGGAACTTTCGGGCATTTGCGGAATTTTTATCGAATCCGGCCTGGAGGTCCCGCTTCTCATACCCGGAATCGGATCGCAGGGCGGCAGCGTCGAGGCGGTATGCAGAGCGCTCGGACGGCACCCGGACCCTTCCATACACAGGATCAACTCGTCGAGCGCGATCAACTACGCCTATCGCCAGAGACCGGAGCTGCGCTTCGACGACGCGGCAGCCGTCGCGCTGTCCGATCTGAACGAGGAGGTGCGCTCGTTCCCGGGCATCCTGGAGGGGGGCGCTTGAAGGATACGAGGGGAAATCGTAAAACAGTACTGGTAGTGGCGAACCTTCAGGAGGACGTCGCCCTCATCTGTGATGCGCTTAGCGACATCGATTACGATTATGTCACGGCGCATACCGGCATAGAGGCCCTCGGCGCCATAACATACCAGCTCCCACATATTATCATATCGGAGATCGACCTCCCCGAACTCAACGGTTACGAGCTGTGCCGAAAGATCCGCACCGGCATAAAGACCCGCCTCATTCCCTTCGTCTTCATCGCGCCGTCGGACCGCGTCGACGACCGCATCGCGGCGCTCCAGACCGGAGCGGACGCATATCTGGCAAAGCCGTTCAACTCCGAAGAGCTGCGCGCGATTGTCCGCTCTAAAGTGAATAGCTTCGATGAATTATACCAGCTCTCGATAACCGACGAATTGACGCGGCTCTACAACCGCCGGGAATTCCTCAAGCGTTTCGCGGGTGAGCTCGAAAACCCGAATACCCTTATCGTCTCACTCTGCATATTGGACCTGGATTATTTCAAGAAGGTAAACGACACCTACGGCCATCAAACCGGCGATCTGGTTCTCATGAAGCTTGCGGAGATTCTTAAAACCCGGACATCCGATAACTTCTTCCCGGCACGATTCGGGGGGGAGGAGTTCGTGATACTGCTGCCCGGCACGACAGCCGCCTCAGCCGCGGCCGTTATGGATTCCCTTCGGGATGAGCTTAAGGCCACCCATTTCCGGCAGGCGGGCTCCATGGAGGTGTTTCATATCACCTTCAGCGCCGGCATAGCCGAATATCCAGCCATGGCCTCGACGATCTCCGAGCTGCTCTCACGCGCCGACCAGGCCCTCTACGCGGCGAAAAACGATGGCAGGGCGCGCACCTATATATTCCGGCCCATAATGGCGCGAAACGACCGTTTCTGGGAATACCTGAAAACCCGCAAGGGCACGTTCTTCGAGGCCCCTTTCAACGAGCCCGTATCGAAGCTCCCCTACCTTCCGCATACTCTCGAGCAGATAATCAATCTCGATTATGAGGTTCGAAGCATCGGGGTGCTCATCATCAGGCTCCAGCCCCTTTTCGACCTCCGCTCCCTCCGCGGACAGCGGAACATCGATTACGATATCGAAAATTTGCGTTTTACCATTGGCTGGGCCTGCGAGAGCAACTTCCCCTCCGACACCTACCTCGCCGCTACGAGCTTCTTCTCACACGAAATGATAGCCTTCTTCCCAAGCATCGTCGATTTTTCCTACAATCCCGAGAAGTTCAGAGGCCTCTGCCGGGACATCTCAATGGACTTTTTCATTTTTATCCTCAATTACTTCTTCGATATTTATTTTTCCGGAGACGTCATCTACCTGGAAAAGGGAAGGCCGCGCGTTCTGCTGGAAGAGATTGAGAAGATCCGCGACAGGATGTACCTGCTTGACAACAAGCGCGACTTCTTCGTAAACATATTCGACGAGATGCGAAGCGCCCTCAACGACTCTTCCCCCCTGAAAGGCATTCTCGAGATCAAGAGCTTTTATGACTTCTTTTCGATGGAGCCGACTTATCATTACTTCACATCCTCCAACTTCATCATCAAGGCTGACTTCACAGAGCTCTTGCTTCATGAAAGCATAAGGTGTACCGACGATTTCGAGAGGTTCACGAGGCTGTTCGCCGAGAGTTTCGCGGAGGAGCTGGAATGCCCGCTTCTCATTCCCTGGGTCTCCGCAGTAGAACTTGACGAGTACGCCCGGATGCTGCATGCGGCCTTGCCGGACTGGGATATCATCCTTATGCTAAACGAGAGCGTTCTGGAGTCCATGCCCACAGAGCTTCTCATCGGAATCGCCACCGATCTACCCGATAACGTATCGCTCGGAATCGACAACTGCTATATCGGAAACGACATCCTGAACATACTCTCCACGGTCGATCTCCGTGTCCTCTGCTTCTCCGAAAATATCATCCGGAACATTCACCTTTTCCCCGAGCGCATTAAGATCATAAACGGGCTCAAGCTCTTCGCCGATGAGCTCGGGATTCCCGTCATGGTTCGAAACATACTTCTTGAGGACGAGTTCCAGATACTAAAGGACCTCAGGATCCCTCATGCCGCGGGTCCCTATATCGTCAACATGCGCCTGGGGTCCTGATCCCCGCCCTGCCTGAGATCATCCCCAGCGTATCTTTTTGTTGCCCTGATACGGGTCATTTCGTATCATATTCCAGCCTTAATCGCCAAAATAGAAACGAGCCATGCACTATACCTTGCCCTCGAGGGCAATAATAAACATTCTTCTGCCGGACATCGATGATTGGATCGGCGACGCAATTGCCGCCTTCTCCCCTCTGGTGTCGGCGGATCCGTTCGATCCTCGGATGAAAACAATTTTTACGCTGCTTATATCCTCCGGAGACCTCCGCCTTTCGGCACCCCTCTCGTCAACTGGAATCTCCGACCGGACGAGGAGGCGCATACATTCCCGCTCCGGCGTGATCGATGCCGCCGTCTCTCTACTCCTGTGCCTCGTTTCCGGAAGGCCCGCCTCGGCCAAAATTGTCGCGGCCGATACTGGAGGCGGAAGCTCTCCTGAATTTATTGTCGACCTTTCCCTCGCCGGCGGGGGTTTTCTTCGAATCGGCATCCCTTTAGAATTCTTTCGAGCCTTCATGGGAATACCGGTCGATCCCTCCGATCCGATGTCCGTGGAGCGGGAAATCGCATCCTTCTTTGTCGGACATCGGTCGTGCTTCCCCCGCGTCGGCTCGCTTGTGGACTGCCTCTCTCCGCGTGAACTCGAGGAACTTTTCCATTTACTTCGCCTCCGCGGACTTCTCTCGTCATATCAGACAGTCCTTCTTCTCCGGGCCTTTCCCGACAAGGCCGACAGAATCGAATCCGCGCTGCCGGCCTCGCTTGTGAGGGAGGGGCGCGAGCTTGTCGCGTCTCGAAGGCTCTTCATCAACCGGCGCGACCTCGCCGGAGGCGTCTATTCCCTGGAGGATGCCGTTTTCAGGCTGCTCAATGAGCCTGAGCCCCCGGGGCCGTTGCGCCCTTTTCGCGGGCTGCGCGCCGTCATCTATAGTCTTCGGCTCAGGCGCTCTCTTCCGGAAGGCGATTTTTGGTCTTTCTGCGCAAGTATGGCCGCAAGCGGGGAACTGTATGAGGCGATCGGGCTCTGCGGTGAGCGGACATCCCGAATCGCCCTTTCCGGGGCCCCCGACTATTTCTCAGACGCGCTGAGGGCCTGTGTTTCCAGCCGGGCCTCGATCGAGCTGCTTTCCGCCGATCCGGGAGGAATAGGCGCACAGGAGTCGCTCGAGGCGAGGATCCGGTTCGCCTCCGCGCTTAGAAGGGCCCGTGTTCGGCGCATCTCCCGTGGACGCGCCGATATCGCTTTCCTGCTTTCCCGTCTCGAAAGAGCTGCCGACTTCGACACGCTGCTCGTGGAATCCGGCTGGTTTCGCGTCGCGACCGCACTAAAGGGGGTTGCATTCGAAACTCGAAGGAGGTTCCTGGAGGGCATAGCGCTTCCCGCGCGTTATCTCATAGAGGACATGCTCGATGGAACGATAAACCCCGACATTCTTCACGACGAATCCGGCATCCGGGCCGCTGGCGATACTCTCGCGGACCGCATACTCGAACTCGTTGAGAGCGGGGCTATTCGTTTTTCGGCATAGTGCCGTCGGTCTTGTCCTTTAAATAAGCGCCGATTCTCTCTATCCCTTCCCTTAGCTCATCGTACTGAGAAACGGTAAGCGCTATCCCCTTCTGGGTGGGTTTGTAAACCGCATTTCCCTTGTCGTCAAAAGCCTGGAACCAAATGCGGATATTGATGAGCTCCCTTCCCTTGAATTCGGAAATCTCTATCCTGATGATCTCGTTTCCAGATTTCTGAATATCCTTAATAAGCACGCTCATTGTGAACTCTCCGATAATATTGATAGCCGCCTGATTTTTTGAACGACCGCAGATGCTATTATCCCATGCCCCTTTTCGTTCGGATAGGTTTCGCATTCGTCGAAAAGCGCCCCGGCGTCCCCACTGCCTGATGCCAGATATGACATCCACCACAGGTGTACAGCTATGTATCCGCATCTCAGATCCATTGAGACCTCGCGGATGGCCCTGTAATATATGGATGCCGCGTCCATCACAGAGGGATCCGAAAATGTCTGCGAGGTCAATAACAATATCCGCGGATCGAAGCGCTCTCTGGCGAGTCGTATCAATTGCACGAGGTTTTCCTTGAACTCGGAACGGTAGACCGGGTGGTACATGTCATCCACGCCGAAGTGAAGAAGGAGCATATCCGGCCGCAGCGGTTCTATGTCATCGAGGTAGGTCCTTAGCGCGTCGAAACTGGTCTCCCCCTTCCGCGAGCGGTTCACCACCTCTATGCCGTCTTTCGCGAGCTCCCCGGATATCATTGAGGCATAGGAGACCGGCGTCCCCACCCCGGCCGCTATGCCTCCTCCGCGTATGAGCAGCCTTTTCATTCATAGCCTCCCAATATCTTTGTAGCGTTCTACGGTATGGTGGCGGTGTGGATATTCATATTTTTCCGTAACCATGCCCGGTCGCGCTTGCTTTTGACAAAAAAATATGCTTTATTATATTCCACGGTCGTCTTATTCTTCTTTGCGCCGCAAGGGCGGGGCCATGTGGTACAGGCCGGCCAAACCAGGATTCAGGAGATCGTCCATGAAGCTCATATCTCTCATATTTGTCTTCCTGTTTCAATGTTTTTTCTGTGTTTCACTTTTTGCCGAAAAAGTGATCGGCGTGTCCTCCTTCAGCAATCTCACCATGGACAAATCGATCGCCTGGCTCGAGATCGGGCTGGCGGACTCGATCTCGTACAAGCTTAAAAACGTGCAGGATTACATCGTCATCGACCGTGTCAATGTCGACAAGGTCCTTGGCGAGGTCCAGCTGGGACAGTCGGGAGTGCTCGACGAGAACAAGGCGAAAAAGGCCGGCAAGGCCCTTGGCGCCGACATAATCGTCGTCGGCAATTACGTAAAGAGCGGGAACAGGGTCCGCATCAACGCAAAACTCGTGGAGGTAGAAAGCCACAAGATCCTCAAGCAGGTGCAATCCGACGGAGTTATTGACAATATCTTCGAGCTTCAGGACGAGATCGCTCTGAAAATCATAAACCAGACGAATATCGCCATCACGCAGGACGTAAAAAATCGCATCACACAGAATTTTACGAGCAACGTCAGCGCCTACGAGTATTACGTAAAGGGGCAGGAATTCGTGCTCAACAAGCTTAATTACGTCAAGGCCATCGAGATGTTCAACAAGGCTATAGGGATAGACTCCAATTACAGCCTTGCGTATGCCGGCCTTGGCAAGGCGTATTCCCTTCGTTATTGGGAGCTCCGTAACTACGCGAACAAGATCGACGCCTCGCTTATAGAGAATTCCTTTAAATACAGTAAAAAGGCGCTCGAGATAAGTCCCAATCTCGACGAGGCGCACCTTTCCGTCGCTCGCTATTATCAGGAAGCCGATGAAAATAAGTATCCCAATAAATGGAAACTCTGCGAGGATGAGACACGAAAGGCGCTCGATATCAATCCAAACAACTCCGAAGCCTATTTTCTTCTCAGCAGGATTTACGGTTATGATGACGCCAAGGAGGAGGAATATCTTCTCAAGGCCATACACCTCAACAATTTTCTCACCGACGCCCACAACAATCTCGGCGTCATTTATCTCGATCAGAAAAAACTGGACGAGGCGGAGCGGGCCTTTACCAGGACGGTGGAGATCGATCCGGAATTCAAGACCGGATATATGAACCTCGGCGTCGTCTACGATCGCAAGAACCAGCTCGAGCGCGCCCTTGAGATGTATAAGATCGTTCTCCAGAAATATCCCGATTATCCGCTCGGAATTATCAATCTGGGCATCGGATATCGCCGGCTCAACAATTTCGACGAGGCCATGGCTCAATTCCAGAAGGCGGTAAAGGTCAAACCAGATTATGCCAACGCGTGGAGTGAGATCGCCTATATTTATCTTCTCAAAAACCAGTACCCGGACGCGATAAAGAACTATCTCGTATCCTTGAAATACGATCCCAAATACCGTTACTCTCTGGCAAATCTCGGCTACTGCTATGCCCAGACCGGCGATAACGCAAACGCCGTAAAATATCTCAGACAGGCCAACGATTTCCATCCCGATTACGCCTGGCCCGCCGGGTATCTTGGCTGGCTTTACCGAAACAGGCTGAACGACGTCTCCACCGCCAAGTTCTGGTATGGCGAAGCGGCTAAACGGGACCCGAATAACGACGACTACAGGAAAAACCTCTCGGAACTGCAGTAAAATAGTTCATCTCTCGGCGTAAAAAAGGGGGATGGGTTTCTTGCCCATTTCCCCTTTTTTTTAAATCCACAGCGTAGACCCCATCCCTTAACAACTTTCAGTCACTTATCAACATATTATTCACTTGAAATGACCGGTTTATCCTCACGATATCCAGAATCCCGATTTTTTTTTTCGATACACTTTTTTTGGCGAATTAATTGGTTGCAAAAAAATAAGCTCTAAACTAGAGCAAGGGCAGCGCGGTGCTAACGGATTTTCTGACTTATTTCTGTCCGCCAAACGCATCAGATAAAATTATACAAACATTACTCGAACCAGTATTCAATTTATGAACAAAGTTATCCACATTTGTTGATAACCGGTGAGTCGTCTTTATGGTACAGGAAATATGGGTAAAGGTTCTTACTTCCGTTCAGTCCAGCATCAACAAGCAATCGTTTGATATGTGGCTGAAGGATACCGAACCGGTTTCCCTGTCAAACAACACCCTTAAAGTGAAGGTCTCCGATGATGTGGCCCGTCGCCATATATCCGAGAATTATTCCGCTATTATCTCATCGGCCATCGGCGCGATAACGGGGCAGAATATTTACTGCGAATTCGTAACTGGAAACGGTCATTCCAACTCCGCCGATTTTACCTCGCCTCCGGAGCCAGTGCCATCATCGGACAGCACCGATTACTCGGCCCAGCGACTAAATCCCAGATACACATTCGAAAACTTCGTCATAGGCCCTAACAATCAGCTTGCGCATGCGGCGGCCGTCTCCGTTTCACGCGCCCCGGCCACTCAATACAATCCCCTTTTCATTCACGGCGGCACCGGCCTTGGAAAAACGCACCTCATGCAGGCAATAGGACATCACATACTCAGGGAGCGGCCCTACCTCAAGGTCCTGTATGTCCCAAGCGAGGAGTTCGTCAACGAATTCATCCAGGCAATCCGCACCAATACCATTACGAGCTTCAAGATAAAGTATCGAAACGTCGACGTACTCCTCATCGACGATATACAGTTCATCGAAAAGAAGGAGCAAACCCAGGAGGAGTTCTTCCACACCTTCAACACGCTCCACAACAACAAGAAACAGATTATAATATCGAGCGATCGCCCTCCCAAGGAGCTTTCCACCCTCGAGGAGCGGCTTCGCACAAGGTTCGAATGGGGTCTTCTTGCCGACATTCAGCCGCCGAACCTCGAAACCCGAGAGGCCATTCTCCGCAACAAGGCGGAGCGCGACAACATGAACATACCGGACGAGGTTCTCAACTATATCGCCCGTCGTATAAAGTCGAGTATTCGCGCTCTTGAGGCCGCCCTTATTCGCCTTAACATGGTCGCGGTAGTAGAAAACGAGCCCATTACGATAGCGCACGCCAAGACGCACTTAAAGGATTTATTCGACGACGACACCCAGAAGAAGATATCCACCTCCGACATCATGTCCAGGGTTGCGGAGCGATTTGAGGTTTCCATAGACGACCTTACATCGAAAAGCCGGCACAGCCGCGTCGTTCTCCCCCGGTTTGTCGCCATGTACCTCACCAGAAAGCTTACCGATCTCACTACCATCGATATAGGCAGGGAATTCGGAGACAGGGACCACAGTACCGTGCTCAACGCGATGAACAATGTGGAAAAAATGATCAAGGAGGACGAGGAATTCAAAGAGCGGCTGGAGGACATGGTTGCCGAGCTCAAGTGCTGATCTACCGTTATTTCCCTCTTGATAACCGGTGTATATCCTTCTTTTTCATCTGTATTGATTGTTGATTGGTCTTCTTTTTTTTATAGGCTCTCTTTATCGAGTTTCGGACGCGGATAATTTTCTTATGTCTCATTAAGTTGTTGATTTTATAAACATGTTTGTTAAGGTGTAAAGAGCTGGATACATCAGCGGTTACGGGAGTTATCAACATATCCCAAGGCACTACTACTATTACGAAATATAATTATTTTTTTATATTATTAATAACAGTGCCGTTAAACCCGCGGGCAGCCTTCCATTTATCATCCCGGTGGAACGCCCGCATGTAGCGGTTTACGGCGGATAAATAAAAATCTTTAAGACGGAGAAGGATATGATTCTGACAATCGACAAGGATTCACTGCAGCGGTCTATAATGATCGCCGACTCGATAATATCGAGCAAGAACGTCAACACCGTCCTTTCGAACTGTCTTTTCAACATAACCCGCGATTATATGGAAATTATATCGACGGACAATGAAATAGGGATACGTACACGTCTCGACGCGGTAGCCGATGGAGATATGGCCCTTACCGCCAACGGTAAAAGGTTCGCCGGCATACTGAAGGAGTTGCCCAAGGGGGAAGTCGTCGTTGAAGTCGGCAATTCATATCAGGTAAATATCAAGACGAAGTCAAAGGACATCAAGGCCCTTTATACGCTTGTCGGGACATCGAAGGATGATTACCCGGCTGTGCCTTTTTTCGACGGAGAGAACGCCGTCGAGATCGGTCAGAGTGTATTGAAGGACATGCTCAGGAAGGTACTGCATGCGGCAGCTATCGATACGATAAAACCGGTCTTCAACGGCATTTACATGGTTTCCGAGCGAAAGGGAAGGCTGACCGTGGTGGCGACCGATTCGAGGCGTCTATCGATGGTTACAAGGGACGTTGAAAACGAGACCCAGCTCCCCGAGGGCGTGATAATTCCCCTTAAGACCGTGAACGAGATAGTAAGATTGCTTTCCGGCGGTATGTGCAGCTTTTCCTTTTTCGAGAACCAGTGTTTTTTCAAGGTCGGCGAGACGGACCTGGTCTCTAGAATAGTCGAGGGACAATTCCCGAACTTTCGGCAGGTCATTCCAAAAGAGCAGGGTATCACGGCCGTCATGGAGACGAAGCGACTGATGGATTCGGTGAGAAGGGCGATGGTATTTACAAAGGAACCTGCGAACAAGATAATACTAAGTTTCAACAGCGACAGCCTGCTCGTCGAGGCCAAAACGCAGGACCTCGGCGAATCGAGCGAGGAGATACCCATTGAGTCGAACGCGAAAGAGACGCTGCAGATAGGAATAAACGCCCAGTTCCTGATGGATTCCCTGAAGGACCTGGACGCAAATTCCATATCGATAGGTCTTACGGGCCAGATGAGCCCGGTAACGATAATGCCTGAAGGCGATCCGGATTGCCTTTCAGTCATTATGCCGATTCAGGTGAAGTCTTCGTAGACGATATGTCCATATGCCATGTTTGCGGCTCCGTTTGTAAGGGTCTGTAAAATGTTCGTTGAAAGCATCGTCTTGAAGAGGTTTCGAAACTACGATAACCTGGAGATCGAGTTTTCAGAAGGAACCAATTTCATCGTGGGGCCGAACGGCAGCGGCAAGACGAACATACTGGAGGCAATTTCCGTGGCGGCCAATATCCGCTCCTTCAGAGGCGCCGCTGATTCGGAAATGGTAAAATGGGGGGAGGAGTCCTATTTCTGCGGACTGTTCTTGGGCGATTCGCCCTTCAGGCAGATCGAAATTGGATACGCGTCCTCACCCGGATTTTCGAGAAAGAAGGCCAAGGTGGATGGCCGCGAGATCCATAGGGTCTCGGATTACTTTGGCAGGCTTCTTACTGTTATTTATTCGCCCTGTGATATATTGATATTAAATGGCGCGCCAGAGCTAAGAAGGCGTTTCTTCGACGCTATTCTGGCCCGCATAGACCGTGAGTATCTGTCCATGCTGGGGGAGTTCAGGAAGATACTCTCCTCGAGAAACAGGCTGTTGAAATCCATAGCGGATAGTAGAGGGACCGAAGCCGAACTCGATGTGTGGGACAATATGCTGGCCGAAAGCTCCTATGGCATATTGAAAAAAAGAATGGATTTTATTTCCTCTTTCACGCCCTCTTTCCGTGATGCGTACAGCGGAATCGCGGGCGGTGACAGCGTTCCATCCCTCGGCTATCAGTGCTGCTTTGGAGACCTTACGATACAGGGGATTAACGATAAAATACTTGGTTTGAGAAAGAAAGACATTGCCGCCGGAACGACCACCGCCGGGCCCCACAGGGATGATTATATTCTTTATCATGAGAACGGTCGTCTTTTTTCGGCCTGTTCGTCCCAGGGCCAGAAGAGGACAGCCTCTATCGCCTTGAAGAACGCCGAGCGAATTTCAATCGAGAAGGCAACCGGCGAAAGGGTGGTCGTTATGATTGACGATGTTTTTTCGGAGCTCGACGCTGAAAGAAGGGAGAACCTCGTTGAGTCGCTGCATGGTGAAAACCAGGTTATTTTCACCATGGTAAACACGGGATCCCTCGATACCATCGCTTTCAGCAACGCGCGCATGTTCAAAACAGGGCCCTCTGGGGCGGTGCGCGCTGAATGAAATTCAGGATCAGGGAAGATAGAATCAAAAAACCGACGCGATTCGGCGTATTGGTCGAGTCGATTTTGGAGCGGTTCAATTTAAGCGAGGAGTTTCTCGTTGAGGCCGTCCGGGCGAAGTGGCCCTCGGTAGTCGGTGAGCTCATCGCCACCCACAGCTTTCCCGACCGTATCCAGTCTGGAGTCCTGTATATCGCTGTCGACCACAACGTGTACGCGGGCGAGATAAGCATGATGCGTGAGGCCATTCTCGAAAGGGTTTCATCCGAGTGCTCCGTTGCAGGGCTTAGAGATCTAAGGGTCCTGGTGAGAAGAGACGTCTTTGCAGCGAGGCCTTCGCATGTCGGTAACGGCAGGGGTAAAGTGTGATGTTCATTCATATCGGCGGCAGGGTAATGGCCTCGGACAGAAGGATCGTAGGAGTATTCAACACCGAGACGCTCGGCATGTCATCGGACAATGCGCGCCACCTTATCGGAGCGGGTGAGGATGACAGGACCGTCGTCATAGACAGGAACAATGAAAGGCTTTTCGGCATAGTAAGCCCTTTCACCGTGATTAAACGTGGGCTCGACGAGGAAGATTTTATCTGGAGAAGGCAAAATGAGCAGTGATTACAGTGCGGACAAGATACAGATTCTGGAGGGCCTGGAAGCGGTACGCAAGCGGCCCGCCATGTACATAGGCTCCACAGACCACAACGGACTTCATCATCTGGTCTATGAGGTCGTCGATAACTCCATCGACGAGGCGCTGGCCGGCACATGCGATACGATCGTAGTGACCATCCGCTCGGACAATTCCATCGAGGTGATCGACAACGGCCGGGGTATACCGGTTGAAATCCACCCTGTATATAAAATCTCCGCACTGGAGATAGTGCTTACGAAGCTCCATGCCGGCGGCAAGTTTGACAACCAGTCGTACAAGGTTTCAGGCGGCTTGCATGGCGTAGGCGTTTCCGTTGTGAATGCGCTGTCATCCGAGATGAAGGTCGAGGTGTACCGGGACGGCAGAGCCTATGCGCAGAGCTACGTGAGGGGCGTTCCAAAGGAAAAAGTAAAGCAGACGGGGGAAACGAAAAAGACGGGAACACGCGTGATCTTCAAACCAGACACAAAGATTTTCGATACGACCGAGTACAACTTCGACACGCTTGCACGAAGGCTCAGGGAACTCGCCTTTCTGAACGCGGGGGTCAAAATCATCCTGCGTGACGACAGGGGAAAGGGAAAGGAGAGTGTTTTTCAGTTCAAGGGGGGCATAGTTTCCTTCGTCCAGCACCTGAACGAAAACAAGGTTTCCATTACGAAGAAGACCATCTATTTTCATTCAGTCCGGGAGATGGTGGACATAGAGGTCGCCATGGACTACATAGACTCCTATAACGAGATGGTCTATACCTACGCAAACAATATCAATACCAAGGAGGGAGGGACGCATCTTATAGGGTTCAAATCGGCCCTTACGCGCGTGCTAAACGAATCGCTTAAAAAAGAGGGGCTTGATAAAAAGATGTCCCAGCTTACCGGCGATGACGTTCGTGAAGGTCTTGTGGCCATAGTGAGCGTAAAACTTCCAAACCCGCAGTTCGAGGGCCAGACGAAGATGAAGCTCGGCAACGGCGAGGTGAAGGGCATCGTTGAGTCCGCGACGAACGAGAACCTTGGACAGTTTTTCGAGGAAAATCCCCAGGTGGTCAGGAAGATCCTGGAAAAGTGCATAATGAGCGCACAGGCGCGCCTGGCGGCAAAAAAGGCGAAGGAGCTTACAAGGCGTAAGAACGCCCTTGAAAACGACACCCTTCCGGGAAAACTCGCCGATTGTTCGGAGCGCGACCCCTCGCAGTGCGAACTGTACCTTGTGGAGGGGGATTCGGCCGGAGGTTCGGCCAAGCAGGGGCGCGACAGGCGTTTCCAGGCGATCCTGCCGCTTAAGGGAAAGATACTCAATGTCGAGAAATCGCGCCTGGACAAGGTTCTATCGAACGAGGAGATAAAGACCATAATAACCGCCATCGGTTCGGGGATAGGGGACGAGTTCGATGCCGGAAAGGTGCGCTATCACAAGATAATAATCATGACCGACGCTGACGTTGACGGCTCTCATATCAGAACGCTCCTTTTGACCTTCTTTTTCCGCTACATGCCGGAGCTTATACGCAGCGGTTTCCTGTATATTGCGCAGCCTCCGCTTTACAGCATAAAGTCGGGAAAGGACCTGCATTATGCCTATTCGGACGAGGAGCGGGATAAAATCCTCAAGGGTATCGATAAGGCCAAGGCGGGAATACAGCGCTACAAGGGTCTCGGCGAGATGAACCCGGAGCAGCTTTGGAAGACCACCATGGACCCCGATCACAGGACCATACTCCAGGTGAACATGGAGGACGAGGTGGAGGCCGAGGACGTATTCACGGTGCTCATGGGCGACGCCGTGGAACCCAGGCGGAAGTTCATCGAAGACAACGCGCGCAATGTGAAAAACCTGGATCTGTAACGGCCGTCCAGGCGGTACAGAACGATTGACGGAGGAAGAACCGGACGTGGCGAAGAAGGACTCCAAAGAGGGCAGGGACCTGTTTCAGAAGATCATCAACATCGAGATCGAAGACCAGATGAAGGACGCCTATCTGGCCTATGCCATGAGCGTCATAATGGGCAGGGCGCTTCCTGACGTGCGTGACGGCCTCAAGCCGGTGCACCGGCGGATTCTCCACGCCATGAACGAGCGCGCATGGAGAAGCGACCGGCCTTATGTAAAATCGGCCAAGATAGTCGGTGAGGTCATAGGCAACTTCCACCCGCACGGCGACGCGGCCGTGTACGATACGATGGTTCGAATGGCCCAGGATTTTTCCATGCGTATACAGCTTATTGACGGACAGGGAAACTACGGGTCCGTGGACGGCGATCCCCCGGCGGCCTACCGGTACACAGAGGCGCGGCTGGCCACTCTGGCCGAGGAGCTCCTTAAGGATATCGACAAGGAGACCGTCGACTTCGTCGCCAATTTCGACGAATCGCGGAAGGAGCCGACCGTGCTCCCCGCGGCGTATCCCAATCTGCTTGTAAACGGTTCCTCCGGTATCGCGGTCGGCATGGCGACGAATATCCCCCCGCACAATCTGGGGGAGGTGATCGACGGCACCATCGCGCTTATCGACAACCCGGATATAACAATTCGCCAGCTCATGAAGATTATCAAAGGGCCGGACCTACCGACCGGCGGAATCATCATGGGTTCCGACGGAATCGCAAAGGCCTATTCGACCGGTCGGGGCAGCGTCGTGGTGCGGGGAAGGGTGGATATAGAGGAGGACAAAAAGGGGCGTGAGACCATCATTGTAAGTGAAATACCATATCAGGTCAACAAGGCCGCGCTCGTAACCCGAATAGCCGATATGGTCAACAACAAGGAGCTCGAAGGCATCGCGGAGCTACGCGATGAGTCCGACCGTTCGGGCCTTCGAATAGTTATCGGCCTTAAAAAGGACGCCAACAGCAACATCATCCTAAACCAGCTTTACAAGCATACCCCGCTTCAAACGTCGATCGGCATCATCCAGCTCGCCCTGGTCAACAACGAGCCGAAGGTGCTCGACCTTAAGGGCCTGCTTTCAAATTACATCCTTCACCGTAAAGTGGTGGTGACGCGCAGGACCCAGTTCGAACTGAAGCGCGCCGAGGAAAGGGCGCATATCCTGCAGGGGCTAAAGATCGCACTGGACAATATCGACGAGGTTATAAGCATCATCCGCTCGTCCAAAACGGTCGACGAGGCCGACGAGCGGCTTAGAAAGCGTTTTAAACTCTCGCCCGTACAGTCGAAGGCGATACTCGAGATGCGCCTGCAGCGGCTTACCAGCCTGGAGGTCAAAAAAATCGTCGAGGAACTGCGGGACCTCCTGAAGCTGATCGAGGAGCTCAAGGCCATACTGAAGAGCGACAAGCGCATTCTCGGCATCGTAAAGGACGAGCTTTCGGCCGTTAAGACGAAATTTTCCGATCAGCGTCGGACCGAGATACTGGTGGGCGCCGAGTCCTCCACCTCGTTCGATGTGGAGGACCTCATCGCCGACGAGGATATGGTGGTGACGGTCACAAACGACGGGTTTATCCGCCGCCTCGCCGTCGACACGTTTAAAAAACAGCGCCGCGGCGGCAAGGGGGTGACGGGGATGTCGTCCAAGCGGGAGGACTTCATCAAGGTGATGATGGTCGCCGCCACTCACGACACCATTTTCCTCTTCTCGAACAAGGGGAAGATCTTCGGCATGAAGACCTATGAACTCCCGGAGGCCTCTAAGACAAGCCGCGGAAAATCGCTCAAGGGAATGATCAACCTCTCCTCGGGGGAGGACATCACCGCAATATGCGCCGTCCCCGACCTTGAAAGTGAAATGTATATCTGCATGGTGACCAAGGGCGGAATATTGAAAAAGACCTCGATAGAGGATTTTCGAAACGCCAGAAAGGGCGGTATAATCGCGATAAATCTAAAAAAGGAGGACGAACTCTCCGAGGTCAAGCTCGTCAGAGGGGATGACGATGTCGTTATCGCCTCGCGCAAGGGGCTTCTCGTAAGGACCAATATCCGTTCAATGCGTCCGATGGGTCGGAACTCGTCCGGCATAATCGGAATGCGCCTTTCCGCCGGCGATATGGTGATCGGGATGGACGTGGTAAAGAAGAACTCGTCCCTCTTCGTGGTCACCGAGGGAGGCTACGGAAAGAAGATGGATTACCGTAACTTCGCGACCAAGGGCAGGGGCGGCAAGGGAATGGCGTATCTGAAGGTTTCGGATAAAAACGGCCCGGCCTCGGGTATCCGCTCGGTATTTCCGAAGGATGAGATAATCATCGCCTCGAAGGCGGGAATGACCATCCGGCTTTTGGCTCAGGATGTATCCGTTCAGGGGAGGGCCACGGTCGGGGTGAAACTGCTCGAGCTTGGCGAGAATGACATGGTTACCGATTTCGCGGTCATCTCCGAAGAGCTGTAATCGTAGGCGGGTCCGGAGTACGAAAGAGCGCGGGAAACCGCGCTCTTTCGATTCGGTAAAAGTTCGGCGCGCTCACTCCCTCACGATATAGCTCTCGGCGTAGCGCGAATCATCCTGTATCTCGTTCAGGATGTCGATGGCGCGGCCCTTTGTGGCGATGGGCCCGATGCGCACCCTGAAAAAGTTTTTTCCGCTTATCCTCGCCCGGTCCACATAGGCGTCGAAGTTCATTTTTTTAAGGTTTTCTATCTCCGCCTCGGCTTTCGCCTTCTTGTCGAAGGAGGCAACCTGTACCGAGTATTCCCCCCTCGCGGCGCGGGCCGTGGCCTTTTGGTCCACCGAAACGACCTCCACAGTTTTTTGTTTCCGCGGTTTCTCTCTTTTTTTGACCGCCTGTTTCTTTTCCGGCTTGTTGGTTTCAGCGGGCAGCATAGCCTTTGTGGAATCGGGCGTGGGGGGTATTATCTCCTTGATGGCCTCGGAGGTCAGCAGGTCATGCGAGGGCGAATGCTTTTCCATCGCCGCGAACTCGTTGATTTTGGCCGGGGCTGTCCTGTCCTTTTCGGCGGCCCCCGGGGCCAGTAGTCTGTCGATCTCGGACTGCGCGTTCATCATGTTTTCATCCCCCGATGGAAGCTTCGCCGGGGAGATCGAGTCCGCGGGCAGATCGAGGACGGAGTCCCTTCCGGCGACGATGTCACCGGGCTTTTCATGCGACTTGTACAGGTTCATTCCGAGGAGAAATGATATGACTATCACCCCGATCGCGACCGATGCGACGATGATGATTCGCGGCGTGTCGAGATTGACGGTGTACATGCTCTTCTCTTTTATTCCCTTCTGGTGGAATTCGTCAAAGTGTTCCATATCTCTACTACCTGCCTCCTGGTGTTTTCCAGAGCGCCCGAATTGTCGATTACATAATCGGCCCTTTCAATCTTTTCATTGAGAGAAATTTGGTTTTTAAGCCGTTCCTGTATCTCCTCTCTGCTGATATTGTCGCGCAGCTCCCCCCGTTCGAGGACCTGGTCGGTGTCGGCCGTGACAACGATATTGTAGTCCATCAACCGGTCGAAGCCGCTTTCAAAGAGGAGCGGGGTATTTACCATGAAAACGGCGCCTGGATCGCTTTGAAATATCTCCGTGACCCTCCGTAAAATGAGGGGATGTGTTATAGCGTTGAGGCGCTTGACGCTTTGGCTGTCCTTGAACACGAGCCTCGCGAAGCCCCTTCGGTCGAGCGCACCGTCCTCGGCGAGGATGCCCGGACCGAATTCCTCGACGAGTCGGAGGAGGCCCTCCGTGCCGGGCTCTACCACATCCCGCGCGATGATGTCCGTATCTATAACGCGGGCGCCGAGTTCCTCGAACATGGCGCACACCGTTCCTTTGCCCGAGGCGAATATTCCAGTTACGCCGATCTTCATTCCTTTTTCTCCATTTCGAGCATGTGCGTCATCTTTCGTCTTGCCGATTCTACGACCGCGCGAGGGGCGCCCTCGCCAAGCGATGCCGTGATAAGGCGCCCCAGAACATCATCTTCGGACAGGACCTCCCTTAGATCTCCAAAAAAGGGCCTTTCCGGCTTGATAGGGGTAGGTAATGGAAGGGCGGGTACGGCTTCGATCGCTGTTGAATGTTGGATTCCCTCGAAAAAGCGCTCGGCGGAGAGCTCGTCGGCCCCCTGTAGCCTCACGCCGGTAGGTTCGAGCCGGTGGATATTCCGAATGGATTCCCGTCTTAGGAGCGATTCGATCGAGGAGCGGTAGGCCTCGAACGACCTCCTGCTGAAGCGTCCGTCTACGAGATGCCCCCCGCTTGACTTGAAGATGTAAGACAGGTTTTGCGATTCCACCGGATGAAAGCGGTTCTGAAAGTACAGCGCGAAACGCCGCTGATAGGCGCTGTTTCGGGCGTAGATGGCGTGGTCGGTAAAACAGAAATCGAATCCGGCAAGTGCTATGGG
This sequence comes from Spirochaetes bacterium ADurb.BinA120, assembly GCA_002069125.1. Classification (GTDB taxonomy): domain Bacteria; phylum Spirochaetota; class UBA4802; order UBA4802; family UBA5368; genus MVZN01. The sequence goes on along the minus strand of MVZN01000006.1, from coordinate 5,928 downwards.
GGAGAGTCCGAGGCGATGGGCCAGAAGCAGGGCGTCCCCGGCAACCGTCCCGGTAAGGGAGTCGATTGAGCCGATCGAGCCGGGGCGCAATTCATCGAGAAGCTGGGATGCCGGATGCGAGTTGAGCGAGATGTAACCGGCCTGCCGGCGCGGCGCGAGCGGATAGGAGGTCGTCGAAAAGACGGTAGCGAGCGAATCGGGCCAGGCGTGCGCAAAGTGTTCTAAGACGTGTTGCTGGGGATCGATGGAGACGGCGAGATCGGGGATGATGCCGGCGGCGGAAAGCGAGGAAACGGCCGAGTCCACCGCGAGGACAACGACGCGCGAGCGCGCCTTTCTCAGATGTGGTACAACCCCATCGAGCGTCGGACCGGAGGTGACTACGACTCCGGGCAGGCCGGAAAGACGGCCGAACAGCGAGGAGACCGGCACGAAGCGATCGATGGCGGTCAGGTTGAGGATGGCGTTGCGGAGATAGCGCGGTCCGAAGGCGGCCTTTGTCGCTCTATTCCCCCCGAAACGGTCGACAGCCCTCTGGACAATCTCTTTGACCCTTCCGTAATACTCCGGAAAGAGGCGTATGGAGGGGGGGTGCTCTATAACCTGGATTCCCCTTTCCACTCCCGTGTCCAGTAGATCGAACAGGATCCCCTCAATTTCTTCCGATGAAGCACCGGATAAAAGCCGAGTTTTCGGCCCATTCAGGAAGGAGGTGAGTGGGTTTCGCGCGATTTCATTTTCTATGCCGGGCAGAATGTCGATGAGTAGAATCCGGCGGTAGTTGATGCCCTCGGCGGTCAGGGGCAGCAGGTGATAGCCCAATCCGACGCCTAAAACAACGAGTACATCGTATCTTTCGGGGTGGAATTCGGCCTCGAGAGATGAGCCCTCGCGGGAAGGGGATATCCTGCTGTGCAGATAGGTGCGCGATCCGCCCCGCGGCACGGCTAAGGTGGGCAGGCCTTCACGCGAGGCTTCCACGATGAAGCTGGGCGGTCTATCCATAGTTTAATAATCGATAGAATCCCCCCGATAGTTTCGCCTTTTATATGTCTTAGAACACCCTGTTCATTCTATGAGCCGGAATTCCGTGCGCCGGTTCTGCTCATCATGGCCGGGGCCCTTTTTGTGGACCTTGGGCTCGGACGCCCCTGCGCCCCGGACCGTGAGTCTCGAGGCGTCAATTCCCTTATTTACCAGATAGTCCCTGACCGCACGGGCGCGCTCGAGGCTCAGCTTTTTATTAAAAGAATCAGCCCCGTGAAGGTCGGTGTGCCCAACGATCTGAAAACGCAGGGATGGGCTCTTTTTTAAGTAATCCGCCAGCGCGTCCAGATAGGGAATCGATTCGGGCTTGATTCGGGCCGATTCGAAGTCGAAGTGAATGGCGTGAATATCGAAACGCGCCTCTTTTTCGATCGGTGAAAGCTCCAGCACAAGGGGTTTGCCCGCGGCCCTAACTATGTCTATGGTTTCGAAGAGCGGAAGATAGCCCTTCTCGCTGATATTCAGGTCTATGGATTTTACCGCCGGGTTGTAGGTGATCGTAGCCCGCCCTCTGGAATCGGTCCTCTTCTTGAGCTCCGCGGTGAGCGCCTCCGCGCCCTCCCGCTCGACCCTGGTGAACAGATTGAGCTCGGTCTCGACGGGTTTGCCCGTCTTTTTATCGCGGACGATGATCGTAAGCGGCTCCGCCTTTACGATGGTTGAGCTATAGATATCGTATAGCCCCATGCCGCCTTCCCGATTGGAGCAGAAATAAAGGCTATCGCCGATGATGGACAGGTGAACGTCGTTGCCGGGCGAGTTTATCCCCGGCCCCAAGTTTACCGGAGGGCCGATACGTCCGTCTTCGAGCGGGGCGAAATAGAGGTCCCATCCGCCGTATCCGCCTGGGCGGCGGGAAGAGAAGAAAAAGCCCTTTCCGTCGGGAGCGGGGCTTAGGCTGATGTCCTGCTGTCCGGTGTTGATCGGCGAAGGCATGGGTCTGGGATTTACGAAAGAGCCGTCGCCGTTGTCCTCGCGGTATTCAGCGCTCATGATATAGGCGCGTTCGATGTTGCCGAATGGCCACGTAGTATAGTAGAGTGCCGTCATGTCCCGGCTCAGGCAGGGGGAGCGCTCGTGATGGGCCGTGTTTACCGTTCCCGGGAGGCGTATTGGGCGCTGCCATCGGCCTTGGATGTTCTGGCTGACGTAAATATCATAGGATACCCGGATCCTGCCGGAAGCGTCGGCCGGCATTTCGAGGCTGCCGTCCCTGTCGGAGGCAAAGAAAATAAAGGCCCCATCCGGGGTGATAAAAGGGGTCTCGTCGTTGTACGGTGAGTTGATCTCGGCGATGGCGCGGGCCTCGGTCCATCGACCGCCCTCTCTCCGGCATATATAGATATTCTGGTATGGCTCGCCCAGGCGCTTTGAGTTGAATACCATTGTGTTTCCGTCGGCGGTGAAGGAAGGGGCGAAATCGTCGAAAGGGGTGTTGATCTCCGGGCCCATGTTTACGATCTTATCCACCTGGAGGGGAAGCACCTGAGCGACGAGGATTGCGGAGATGGATGCCGCCAGTATGAGAGCCGGCAATGCCGTAATACACGCGAGCCCTTTCATCGTTTCGATCCCTCCGGTTTGTAGTTCGGATGTCGATTGATCGGGCCCTTCCGGGTTTTTCCTGAAGGGCCTTTCTTTTCGGAGGCCGGAATTATTGTCGTCCGGCGCCCAAAGGACCATCCTTAAAAAAGGCTAAAGGCTCGATAATGAAAAGGCAAATAAAAAACATGACGGGAGGACGGCCGGACCGTAAAGTCCTTGCGAACGCGGGCGGATGGGGTAGATTTTGAGCATGCGAATAGATTTTCATACCCATATTTTTCCGGAGAGTGTGGTCCGCGACCGGGATGGCCATTTCGACGACACCGACTTCGGCATCCTGTATTCCTCTCCGAAAGCCCGCATGGCTACCGCCGGAGAACTTTTAAGCGCCCTCGATGAAAACGGTATCGACGCGGCGGTGGTGATGGGATTTCCGTGGGCCGACCCTGACCGCCTTTCAAGGCACAACGAGTACCTGCTTGAATCCGCGCACGCTTCCGGGGGGCGCATAATCCCGTTCCGCGGCCTGAGTGCAAAGGACGCGGACGAGGTCGATCGGGACATAGGCCTCGCGCGCGCAGACGGTTTCCTAGGGATCGGCGAGATCTCCTTCTATTCGGAAGGCCTTGGGGCCGAATCGGCCGGGCTGCTCTCGGCTATTCTTTCGGCCGCACGGGAGGCGGCTCTGCCCGTCTGCCTGCACGTTAACGAGCCGGTCGGGCATTTCTACGCCGGCAAGTACGCAAGCGACTTCGCGGCGCTCTACGAGGCCATACGCGCCGTTCGGGGGCACCCGGTGGTGCTGGCCCACTGGGGAGGCGGAATACTGTTCTATGAGCTTATGCCCGAGGTAAGGGAGGCGTTCGAAGGGGTGTATTACGATACGGCCGCGTCGCCGTTCCTGTACCGGGACGATATCTATATGGCGGCGCGTTCGATCGTCGGGGCGGGTAAGATCCTCTTCGCATCGGATTATCCTCTGACGGGATACGCAAGATATCTCGACGCGATCGAAGCGGCGCCCTTCTCCGTGGAGGAGAAGCGCGCCGTTCTGGGGGAAAACGCCCGCAAGCTCCTGGGCCTTAGGGGCTGAGGGCACGAATAGTCGGGCGCCGTATCTTAAAGCCTAGGGACTATTTTGAACCGCCCTGTATCTTTTTAAGCCTGGCCTCGCCGACCTTTGCCTTGAGCTCCGGATCGCTCTCGACCTTCTGGGCGTAGTCCTCGTACTCTTTGAGCGTATGGTTGTATTTCTTTACGATGGCCTCTTTGGACTCCGGAGTGAGATCGGTCTCGAAGACCTCCCCCTCGATTTTGAGAAATTCCTCCGGCGTCATCTCGCCCGATTTTTTAGAGCATGAGGCCGAAAGAGCCAGTGCGACAACGGCGACGAGCAGCAAGCGTGCGTATCTCATACTACCTCCTGGAAATCCCCATGTATCTTCGGCGCTCCCCACGCGGTGAATGATCCGGTAGCGGTCGTACCGTGATGTACGATGATTATGCCCCGAAAATGGCTTATGTCAAGAGAAATTAGAGATATTGTCCATAGTGCCGTTTGCCACCGGTTTTTTATCTTTTAAAAGTCGAGGCAATTATTCTTGAAAAAAAAGGCGCGGACAAGGTAAATGCTGACGGATGTTCGGGTGTGCATCCAATTACGCCACGCGGGGTGGACGATGATACCGGTTAAGAGGCTGAAGGAGCTCTCGAGGGAAGAGCTTGACTCGCTATTCAACCGATTCGGCGGGGATTTCAGCGAGATCATGATGGACTCGGTGATTCCCATCGTAAACGACGTGCGCTCGTGCGGGGACGAGGCCGTGCGCCATTATACCGAGCGCTTCGACGGTGCGAGGATCGAGGCACTTATCGCGACCCCGGAGGAGATGGAAAGCGCGACAGCCCGCTTCGATAAAAAGGCCCTCGATGCCTTCCGCAGGGCAAAGGATAACATCGAAGAGTTCCACGGCCACCAGAAGCGCGAAAACATCCGGTACACGCGCGCGGACGGAACGACCCTGGGTGTGCGGTACGAGGCCATGGAGAGCGCGGGCCTTTATGTGCCCGGGGGGAAGGCATCATATCCGTCTTCGGTTCTTATGGGCGCGATACCCGCACTGATCGCCGGGGTGAAGGAGATTACGGTCATCACGCCGCCGGACCGCACGGGCATGGTCCCCGACGGGGTGCTTGCCGTGTGCGGACTTTTGGGGGTGACGCGTGTGCTTAAATCCGGCGGCGCCCAGGGGATAGCGGCGTCCGGTTTCGGTACGGAGAGCGTGGCGAAGTCCGATATCATCGTTGGGCCGGGCAACATCTATGTAACGGCGGCGAAGACCTACCTTTTCAGCATGGGAATCGTTCAGATAGATTCGATGGCCGGGCCGAGCGAGGTGCTCATCATAGCCGACGGCACGGCCGAACCCTCCTGGGTGGCCTGCGATCTCCTCTCCCAGGCCGAGCACGAGGAGCGGGCGCTCGCGGTGCTGGTGACCACCTCGGAGGAGCTTGCGCGCAGCGTCATCGCCGAAATCGAGAGGGACATTTCCCTCGGAGGGGGAAGGATAGAGATAAAGAGGAAGGCCCTGGAGCATGCTGTCGTTATACTCGTCGATTCGATCGACGAGGCCATAGAATTTTCGAACCGCTACGGCCCCGAGCACATGGAGCTTATGGTTCCCGACCCGCTCGCCTACCTGGACCGCATACGCAATGTGGGTTCCCTCTTTCTCGGAGCGCACGCTCCCGTGGCCGTGGGGGATTATTATTCGGGCACCAATCACATACTGCCCACGGGAGGCGCCGCTCGTTTTTCCTCCGGCGTGTCGGTGGAGACCTTTCTGCGGCGCACCACCTATCAGCACCTGACTCCCGAAGCGCTTCGCGGGGCCCTGGAGCCGGTCCTGGCCATGTCCAGCGTGGAGGGCTTCGAGGACAAACACGGAGGCTCCGTGGAGATCCGTTTTAGGAAATAGCCCCGGCGCTCCGAGGCGCTGCAGAAATTCGTTTTTGATTTGTATGCGCCCGGATATATGATATGGTAGCTTAGCCCGCGTGCGAATTGGGGCCGGGCTAAAACTCACTCCGGAGAGGTGACGTAATGCCGGCTCATTTCGAACTACCGCCGTTTACCCCTCCCGACTTCTCCGAGGCGCGCTTTGCCGATTGTCCGACGGCGCGCACCGAACCGGCCGAGGCGGACGGCATAGCCCCCGACGGGTATCATTCCACCAGCATCTATCCCGAGTACATTCAACTGGAGAAAGGGCTATGGAAACCGCTCTCTTCATCCAGGATGGACTGCGTGGTCGTCGTTCGGGGCGGGGAGCTCGA